>JAOUPQ010000039.1 GCA_029879765.1 Nitrospinota bacterium
GTTTGTGGGAATACGAGAGCTTCACGGACGTGGTGGAGCGGGTCCCGGAATTCATCGAGGCTGTTTACAACAGCAAACGGGTCCATTCAGGGATCGGGTACTTGCCGCCAGAGAAGTTCGAGGCTATATTGCAAACTGGAAACGGTAATAATCAACCAGAACAGAGGACGCTAAAAATGGCGGATTAACTCTCCAGTCCATGGGGTGCAGACCATTATGCGCAAATGATGGCGGTAAATAAAATGAAATATACAGTGTGCTTTGCTTTAATTAGTTTATGCGCGCTATTGTATTTGGTTAATCAATATTACTTAGATGACACTGAGTATGATACATATCTTATGTATAGTCGTATCTGCTTTATAGGGCAAAGGGAAAAATCCATAGTAAAAATGATGGGTGTTCCGCTCAAGGCGTATAGCAAAGATATAGCATACCCCCAATTTTGCCAATCAGGGTATCACTGTGCTCCAATGAAAAATAGCCATAAAATGTATGTATATTATGACATCATAATGATATATATATTGATAGAAATGGAATGGTAGAAAATGTATTTTTTGGACTTAGCTAGCTAGAATGCATAAACAAAGTATTGTTATGTACAGTGATAGTATTCACCTATCTGTGCAAGTACAGTAATTACCCGACACCCGGTTTCCGGGAAATAGTTTAATCAGCCTCCGGTTGATCCGCCTTTTCTGGAACAATAGGCGCCAGATCTTCCACTCCCAAGGCTTCCCGCAGCCCCTGCGCCGCAATTTCGTATCATGTCTTGCGCACTCCCACGTGGAACAACTCTTCGAACAACGTCTTGTTTATACGCTCCACGAACCTGTTGGTCCTGGTTGAACGCATCTTCGTCGTCCTGCGTTCTATCCTTTCAAGAGCAGACTGCAGATAGACCCGCCCAACACCCTTGAGCGGCCCCACAAAGAACGAATAATCTTTCCGAGTGAGGGCGGTTCCACCGGTTGTGGCTCAGTAAACCACCACAGGTTTCAGTTTCTTGGCCTGCTCTATCCATCCAGCTACTGATTTTTCGCTGGGGCAGAGGTTGCACAAGTTTTTCTTGTCGTTGACTTGTTTCATCTTTGTCGCCAGGTTGTCCGCCTTGCGCTTGGACAGTTCCTTCACAGTGTCCACACCGGAGGCTTCCAGAAGTTCGGCGTATTGGCTGGCCACTCCTTTTATCCGGAAAAGATCCGCCATGTTCACACAGCGCATGATTATCTTTGAGCTTATACCGGTGGTTTTGGCCAGGTCGTTGCGTCCTTTGCGGGTGGCGCCATTTTTCAGCAGAGCTTCCGCGGAGCCGCATCCCGCCCCCCGCAGTTTGTCGGCATATACTTTTCCGATACCCTCGATATCCATGATTGATTTGCCCATGAGTCCCCTCCCTAATAGATAAAGGCCAAAATAAATACCAATTCGTATTTCTGATTGTACAGTAATAATTCATGAGTACAATGCTAAAGTATTCCCCGGCATGGCTTCTTCTTTATCCCAACAGATTGTTCTATCTGGTATCCTTGACAGGGATGAGAACTCGTTATAACCTCAAAGGTTTATACATATTATTTGGTAATCGGTCTTCCGCCGGATTTGCGCCGGATGGGGAGCCATAATTCGCACAAAGACAAAAATGGATTATAAGGACACGCTGAATCTTCCCTCCACCGGGTTTCCCATGAAAGCAAACCTGGCCAGCAAGGAGGTGGAAATCCTGGAAAAGTGGAAGGAGATGGACCTGTATGGCCAAATAGACAAGGCGGGCGAGGGCAAAGAGAAGTACATTCTCCATGATGGCCCCCCCTACGCCAATGGCAACATTCATGCGGGAACCGCTTTGAACAAGATCCTGAAGGACATCGTGGTGAAATCACGATCCATGGCCGGATACCATTCCCCATATGTCCCCGGATGGGATTGCCACGGATTGCCCATAGAACACGCGGTTGACAAGAAGATCGGCAAGGACGCGGAGAACCTTTCGGTAAACGAAAAAAGGGAAATGTGCCGCCAGTTTGCGGATAAGTTTGTAAACATTCAGCGCGAAGAGTTCAAGCGGCTGGGTGTGCTGGCCGACTGGGACAACCCATACCTTACAATGAACCCAGAGTATGAGATCGGCATCCTGCGGGAGCTGCAAAAGCTGGTGGAAAAGGGGGCTGTGTATCGCGATTTCAAACCGGTTCACTGGTGCTCTTCGTGCAAGACAGCCCTGGCCGAGGCGGAGGTGGAATACGCCGACAAGAAATCGCCATCCATATATGTCAAGTTCAAGGTAGACACCGCCGACTCGGAAAAGCTGGGGTTGCCCGCCGACTCCACATACGCCGTCATATGGACCACCACCCCCTGGACCCTGCCCGCCAACCTGGCGATAAGTGTCCATCCGGATTTCAAATACCAGGCGGTGGAGGTGGAAGGGGAGACGCTGATCCTGGCGGAGCCGCTGGTGGAGTCGCTGATGGCCGTCTTCGGGCATAAGGAGTACACCACGACGAAGACCTTTGCCGGGACGGAGCTGGAGAACGTGAAAACCACCCATCCGTTTCTGGATCGGGTGTCGTCGCTGATCCTGGGGACGCATGTGACCATGGAGCAGGGGACTGGAATGGTGCACACCGCCCCAGGCCATGGCCAGGACGACTATGTGGTGGGCCAGCGATACGGGCTGGAGGTGTACAATCCGGTGAACTCCTCCGGAGTGTTTATGGATGACACTCCCCATGTGGCCGGGCTGCATGTGTGGAAAGCCAACGATGTGGTGATTGACCTGTTAAAGGAACGCGGCTCCCTGCTGGCCAGGAAGGATGTCACCCACTCCTACCCCCATTGCTGGCGTTGCCGCAAGCCAATCATTTTCCGCGCCACCGCCCAATGGTTCATTTCCATGGCAAAAAACGGCCTTCGGGATAAATCGCTGGAAATAATCCAGCAGGTTAAATGGGTTCCCAGATGGGGGCAGGATCGAATATATGGAATGGTGCAGAACAGGCCGGACTGGTGCATCTCCCGCCAGAGAGTGTGGGGGGCGCCCATACCGGCGTTCATCTGCTCCAATTGCGGAGAGGCCACCCTGGAATCGGCCGCCTTGTCCGCCGTGGTGGACATTCTGGAAAAGGAGGGGATAGACGCCTGGTTCGAGCAGCCGGCTTCCCATTTCATGGCCGAGGGCGCCAAATGCTCCAAGTGCGGCGGCGCCGAATTCGAAAAATCCAAAGATATCCTGGATGTATGGTTCGACTCCGGAGTGTCCCACGCCGTGGCGCTGGAGCGAAACCCGAAGCTCTCCTGGCCGGCGGACCTGTATCTGGAAGGAAGCGACCAACATCGCGGCTGGTTCCACACTTCTTTGCTGGAGTCTGTGGGGGTGCGGTCCAAGGCGCCATACAAGGCGGTGCTGACCCATGGGTATGTGGTGGATGGCGCCGGGAAGAAAATGAGCAAGAGCCTGGGCAACGATGTTCCGCCGCAGAAGATAATAGACAAGTATGGCGCGGAGATCGTGCGCTTGTGGGTCTCCAGCGAGGATTATCGGGAGGATATCCGCCTCTCCGACGAGATACTCTCCCGCCTCACCGAGGCGTACAGAAAGATCCGGAACACCATCCGTTTCATGCTGGGCAACATAAGCGGCATGGATCCCGTGGCCGACTATGTCCCGTTCGAGGAAAGGGTGGAGCTGGACCGGGTGATCATGATCCGGTTCCACAGGCTATGCCGCAAGATCGCCCAGGCCTTTAATGAATATGAATTCCACGCCTTTTACCATGGAGTTCACAACTTCTGTGTGCTGGATCTGAGCGCCTTCTACCTGGATATAATCAAGGACAGGCTATACACCTATCCCGCCAACAGCCACGGCAGGCGCAGCGCCCAGTCTTCCCTGCTGGATATAACCCGGGGGATGTTGCGGCTGATGGCCCCTGTGCTTTCTTTCACCGCGGAGGAAGCGTGGTGGAGCATGGATCCTGAGGGCGGCAAGGAGCCCAGCGTGCATATGGCCCCGGCGCCGGAGACTCATCTGGCGGATGTGGACAATTCCCTGGCCGACCAGTGGGACCGCATCTTGCTGATCAGGGGGGAGATCAGCGCCGCCCTGGAAATCGCCCGACGGGACAAGTTCATCGGCCACTCGCTGGACGCCAAGGTGGAGCTGTCCGCCTTCCAGTCGGACCATGAGCTGCTGGACAAGCGCAAGGTCGATCTTCCGTTCATATTTATAGTATCCCAGGTGGAGCTTCTGGATCATCCCTCGGAAGGGGATGGCGCATATATCAGCCAGAAGGCTCCGGGGCTGACGGTGAAGGTGGCCCGGGCTCATGGGACAAAGTGCGCCAGGTGCTGGAACTACAGCGAAACTGTGGGCGCCTCCGCGGCGCATCCTGCCGCCTGCTCCCGGTGCGCCGGACATCTGGTAGGCTGAGCCATGGAAGCGACAAAAGGATCCAGCCTCAAAGTGGGGGCTATCATCTTCGCGGTGGTCACCACGCTGGTGGTGGCGGACCAATACACCAAGGGATTGGTGGAATCCAGCATGACCCTCGGACAGGGGGTCAACGTCATCCCCGGTTTCTTCGACATTGTGTATATCACAAACAAGGGGGCGGCTTTTGGTTTTCTCTCCAGGGTGGATAGTGTGTGGATCCAGCGCGGTTTCACCGCATTCACGTTTGTGGCGTTGGGGGCCCTGGTGATGATATACCGCTCTTTCCCACCGGAGGTTCGGGTGGGGAGGGTGGCGGCGGTGATGATCGCCTCCGGAGCCCTGGGCAACCTGGTGGACAGGATAGAGCGAGGCTCCGTCACCGATTTTCTGTTGGTTTACATAGGCAAATACCAGTGGCCAGCTTTCAACCTGGCGGATTCGCTGATTTCCGTCGGTGTGGCGCTGATGGCTTATTCCCTGATCTTTCTTGTCCCCAGAGAGGATAACCCGCAGGAAGAGAAGCCGGAGAACAGGAGCCCCGACTCCTTTTGAATTGAGGCCTTTTCTGGCCTCTGGCTTATTCTTCCTCGTCGGCTATATCGAGCACCTCATCCGGCATAGGAGCGCCATCCATGATATGGGCGCGAAAGGTCTCCAGCCCCAGTTTGTTGATGATCCGGCCCAGGCGGGCGCTTCTGCGGCCATGGACTTTGCAGAACTCGATTATCCTTCCCACGGTGTCGATCACCTCCTGCTCGGTGGCGACCATCCCCAGGTTCTGCCCCACCATGGGCTTGAACCCGGCCGCGCCACCCACCAGGATCTGGTAGCCATCCGGGTGGGCGATGATCCCCACATCCTTGGTGGAAGGCTCGCTGCAGGACCGTCGGCACCCTGCCACGGCGATAAGCATCTTCATCTCCAGGTGGGTGTTGTGGTACAGCTCGTCGATTTTCATGGCCAGATCCAGCACCGGAAGCTTGTTGTTGGCGCAGAATGTTTCCGCTGAACACATCTTCACCGGTCGGACACCGCCGAATTTGAATTGGTTCGCCTGGTATACCGCGGCTTTCTCGAAGCCTTCAGGTTTTTCCGTGCCCTCCCAGACAAACACGGTCTCGCCGGTCAACTTCACATTCTTTGCGCCGATCTTTTTCATCGACTCCACCAGCGTCAGAAGGTCGTCCACGGAAATGACACCGGCGGAAATGAAAGGGCTGTATTTGAATTTCTTTATTGCGGATCTGGACATCTTGTTCCCTAAAATTTGTCGCCCCTGGCTTCCCGGTGCTGGCTGCCGATGGGGCGCACCCTGGACCATATGTTCCAGGCGAAAAGAAGCCCCGCGGCGATCTGCAGAAACGAGCCGAGAAAAACCAGAGTCATGGATATGCCGTTGAGAATTGAAAAATAGTTCATAATGTCGCCGATGGTCCTGGTGGCAGTGCCCACCGTGGCCAGCCAGTAGTTGATTTCGGCCATATGGGGGCTGTAGCGCAGATCCTCCTTGGCCGGCCTGGGGAACATCCAATAGGCCACTCCCATGATCAGGATGATCACAAAGCCGAAGAGGAGCAGATGGGTGTGGGCGGAGATCAACGGCGCCAGAGCCCTGGAAGGCCCCCATGCCATCTCCACCAATATCCATCCGCCCAGCGCGAGACCGGCCACAAAGAAAACCAGGGCGGTTTTCACAAACCGCCTTACCAGGGTGTACATCAGCCAATGCCAGGATACGTCCTCAGCCGGGGGGCGCGCCCCACCGGCGGCATGGACGAAGGATTAATCAAAGTGTGATTTTAGCCGAACAACTGGGGGCGCCATCGGCGATAGTGCTCTCCACCTTGTATGACGCGGCCTCGTTGAGCCCGGAGATGAAGCCGCCGAGCCATGCGTTATGGAGCTGACACATGGTTTTGTTGGAGCAACTGGTGTATTCCCAGTTCGGGATATGGTTGCAGGTGGAATGGTTGTAGGCCATGTTGTGCTCATCCAGCAGTTTCACTTCGGCGGTAGGGTCGCAAGGCATCCCCTCCAACTGGGTGTCCGACACATGCTGGTATAGCTCCTGGAGGTTGGAAGGCTTGGCGCCCTTATGCTCCACCAGCTTCTTGCCGATGCTCCTTCCATGTTCCTCCACCACTTTCATCACATCGGCTATATGATCCTCGCTGACCAGGTCCATCAGCCCGGCTTCGAATATCTCCACCTTGGAGATCAGGCCATACAGGAAGTTGTGGATGGAGTTGTTTCCCAGTATCTGGCCCAGGTCGGCCCCGGCCAACCTCTCGCCGTATTCCGTCACTTTTTGAGAGGCGGCGTCCTTGGAGCCGTTCTCTTGCAGGTAGGATGCCACGGCGAAGGATCGCTCCTCCATGAATTGTATCTTGTTGAAAAGCCAATAATGTATAGGTCCTAAAAATGCGCTCACGTTTATATCCTCAGAATGAAAGAAATGCTATCTGTTCAATCTAGCAAGCAGGGATTGTATATACGTATGACTTTTGACATGGAGTGGAGGATATTCGCTTCTTATATATGGACAATTGCGGCAGGGGAGGGGGAGTATTGTCCACTATCTGCATTATCGGCACAAATGGTGACAATGAGAAACAATATGATGCCACATGAAAAACGCCGGACAACCCGAAAGTTGTCCGGCGCGGATATCCTTCCTACAGCAGGGGAGGAGGCCACTCCGGCCTTTTCCCCATTAGTCCTACAGATGTTCAGAGCAAAGTTTCATGATATCCACCACCTCGATATCCTCGGCGTATCCTTCCCTGGACTCGTTGACTTTTTGGAAGCATGCCGGGCAGGAGAGGACCAGCTTCTTGGCGCCCAGTTCCCTGGCCTCGTCGATGGCGATCCGTCCCATCTTGATGGCGTTTTCGCTGAACACTTTCTTCACGGCTCCGCCGGCGCCGCAGCATCGGGCCATTTCCCGGTTGTCCTTGAACTCGGCCAGATCCACACCAGGCAGGTGCTTGAGGATCTCCCTTGGTTCCTCGGTGACTCCAACTCCCCGGGCCAGGTAGCACGGATCGTCATAGACGATCTTTTCGTTCAATGGTTTGTTGAACTTGATGCGCCCTTCTTTTAGCCCTTCAAGGATGAACTGGCTCATGTGTCGGATTTTGAATGGCAGCTTGCCACCCCACCACCGGGGCCAGTCCCGAGTCATGACGTTGCAGCAGCAGGGGCATGAGCTGATCAGGGTTTTAACCCCACGATCCGCATAGTCCTGGATCACTGGCCGCACCAGGTCCGGCAGGATTTTATGCTGGCCGGAGACGTATAGAGGGAATCCGCAGCAGATCTCCTTTTCCGGGGGGAGCATCATGAAATCGATTTTGTTGGCGGTGAGCATCCGCACGTCGCCGATGGCCATGGGCTGGGATTCATAGGCGGTGGTGCATCCTGTGTAATAGGCGATTTCCCCCTCCTCTTTGTATGGGGGGCAATCCTCCGGCCACCAGTCATATCGGTTTTCCGCAGGCTGGTTATAGACGTTGCCGGTTCTCAGGGCCACTTCCTCCATCATGTTCTGCGGCTCCCATGGGCCATAGCCCAGCTCCACCATCTTGGCGCGAAGGAATGGCCACAGCCTTTGGGAGAATATCCCCGCCTCGCACATTTCGCCACACCGGCCACAAGTGGTGCACTCCCACAGTGAACGGGAAAGATGCTTAAGCTCGTCGTCGTGGATTTTGGCCTGGCCCATGAACTTGGCCTGGAACCCCTCCGTCCTGTTGATCAGGGAGCGGAAGAGGGCTATTTTATCCGGGGGGGATATGGAAGTGTCACCCGTCACATCCTGGATAGGGCATTGAGTCAGGCATGCGCCGCATCGGGTGCAAGCCTCCAGTTCTATCAACTGGCGTTTTGTGAGGGTGGATGTGAAGTTGAAGTTTTCGGTGACCTTGGGATTATTCGACTTAATCGGCATCGCTTTTTCCTCTATACGGCGGAACTGTACCGCGATAAATAATTTATGCTTTACCCGGCGCCATCACAGCCAGGTTACACGCTGAGTCTGTCGTAGTCTCGAAAAGCAAATAATCAGGGCGTTGCCATTTTGCCCCGGCGCTAAGTCAACGAGACGACATTTAGATTATTTGCTAAATTCCTTCAATTCTCAAGAAAATCTTTGAATCGATGAAATGAGAACAAAACAGTCGAGTCCTCTGTTGATGCGACAAATCAAATATGGATCCTTCCAATCGGCTTTTTTTTCCTTAAGCGCCGATTGGCCGATCCCGTCCTCCCTTCAGTTCCGGGAGGCTTTGTTATCCGTGGCGTATCCTTGCGCTTTCCATCCTGTAATGCCCCCTTGAAGGTCGGATACATCTTTGAATCCATTGTCCTTCAGGATCCTGGCGCTTTTGGCGGAGCGACCTCCGGAATGGCAGTAGACCAGCACTTTTTTGTCCTTATACGCTTCAATATCCTTCAGTTGGCTCTCCAGAACCTGGATCGGGATCAGCCTTGCGTCTTTGATATGCCCGAAGGGTCCGGTGTATTCTTCAGGGGTCCGGACATCGAGCACCAGGTCGAACTCCCCCGCTTCCAGCATCTTTTTGGCTTCTGGAGCGCTGATAAGAGTGGTGGAAGTGGTGGACTGCGCCTGAACCAGGAATGCCGAAAAGAGGAGCGCCGAGATGGCGGCTACGCCAAAGATGCTTTTTCTGCTCATTGTTTAGCCTTTTTGAAGTTTCTTGTATTTTACGATTTTACACCTATATTTATAAAGGGATGAGAAAAAACAAAAAGAGGTTCCATATTGCTCCATGAACTGAGGATAGCAGGGAATGGATATCGGATTATCGGTGATTTGTGATTATGGCTATGAACTTGTCTGATGATGACAAAATATTTCTGCTCAAACTGGCCAGAAATGCCATTGAATCTAAAGCCAGGGGGGAAAAGCCATCCAGACCACCGCATACCAAATCCCGTGGGTTAAAGGAAAAAGCGGGGGTCTTCGTCTCTCTGCATAAGCTGGGCGCCTTGCGTGGGTGTATCGGGTACATACAGCCCGACTATGGTTTGGAGGAAGGGGTTCTGCGCTCCGCCACAAATGCCGCCTTCGAAGATTCCAGATTTTCCCCGGTGGGAGCCGAAGAAACGCCATCTCTGCAAATAGAAATATCCCTGCTCACCAATCCAGTCCCGGTGGCGTCCTATGCCCAGATAGAGCTGGGAAAGCATGGGATCATTCTGGAGAAAAACGGGGCCAGGGCGCTGTTTCTGCCGCAGGTGGCCACGGAGAATAGGTGGGATCTGCCCACAACCCTCTCCCTGCTGGCAAGGAAAGCCGGCCTGCCCCAGGACGCATGGAAAGAGGGCGCCAGCTTTTCCGTTTTCGAATCTATAGTTTTCTCGGAAGCGGATTACTAGGCCCTGTCCAAGGCTATGCCCCGTCCCTTGTGTTGAGTATCCTTCGTTCTCTAGTTCCTATTTGCCATCCAGTTTTTTCAAAGTGGCCTTGTAGTCCTCCTCGTAATAGGTCTTTGAAGCGCACTGGGTGTTATACTTCTCGTTCATCACCGTCAGTTTGTCGGCCTTTTCGCTGTATGCTCCCGCGCTGGCGTTATATTGCTCCCGGCGGCTGTTGAACTCCTTTATCCGCTTGTTGAAGTTTTGCACTTCCTCGCCATCCTGCAGATTCAGATTCTTCTTGAGCTCCAGTATTTCGTCCCTGTTCATGGCGATGCCCTTTTCCTCCGCCACCAAAAGCTCCCGTTCTTTTTTCAGAAGCGATTCCACTTTTTGAATATCCCGCTCCAGGATCACGCAATCCTTTATTTCCTCCGGCCGCAGGATGTTTTCTTTATAGATTTTTTTCTCCAGCGTTTCTATCTGCTTCTGGCCAAAAGCTGGAGCCTGGGGCGAAAACGCCATAATGGCCATCACCAGCGCCGCAAATTTTAAAAAGAGATCCGGTTTCATCAGATTATCTCCGTGTCTGTTATACGCGTTTATAAATTCTATGCGTTCCATGGGTGAATGCAATCAAATAGACACTCCGGGCGTCATTTTTGTAATTTATCAAAGGCCCATAGGCCCCGGAAAAAGAAAAGGGGCGTATTCGTTTTGCAAACATTATCCGCCCCATGTAAAATAACAAGTTCTATTGGCGATTTGTAACAACTGTAAATAATCCATGAAATATTCCCATGTAAGGCTTGTCTCCGCCGCATGCGCCCTGCCAGAGCGGGTGGTCACCTCCGAGGAGCTGGAGCAAAGATTGAAGCCTGTGTACGATAAGCTTGGCCTGCGCAGTGGAAGGCTGGAGCTGATGAGCGGCATCCGTGAACGCCGGTTCTGGGGGCCAGGCATGAAGCCCAGCTCCGCCGCCATTATGGCGGGAGAAAAGGCGATCGAGGCCTCCGGCCTGCCCAGGGAAAAACTGGGCGCCCTGTTCCACTCCAGCGTATGTCGTGACTTTCTGGAGCCCGCCACCGCCAACGTGGTCCACAACGGCCTGTCCCTTTCCCCCACGGCGATGATCTTCGACGTTTCCAACGCCTGCCTGGGTGTGCTGAACGGGATGATAGTCCTGGCCAATATGATCGAACTGGGGCAGACGCAGGCGGGGATCGTGGTGGCCGGCGAGATGGGAGAAGCGCTGGTGGACAGCACAATAAAGGCATTGCTGGCGGACGGGAATATCAACCGGAAAACCATAAAACCGGCGTTCGCTTCCCTGACTATAGGCTCCGGGGCCGCGGCGGTGATCCTGGCCCACGAGGATCTGGCGCCGGATGGCCACAGGCTGCTGGGCGGGGTGGCCAGGTGCGACACTTCCGATGTGAGCCTGTGTCAAAGCGATGTGGACCAGGGCTTCGGCGAAGGGTCGGCCCCCCTGATGAATACCGATTCGGAGCGGTTGCTGATGGCGGGGTGCGAGTTGGCCGGGAAAACCTGGATCGACTTTCTGGCCCAGATGGGTTGGACGGCGGATACCATAGACAAATCGGTGACCCACCAGGTGGGCCGGGCGCATAAGAAACTGCTTTATGAGACCGTGGGGATGGACGAGGCGAAAGACTTTCCCACCCTGGAATTCATGGGGAACGTGGGGTCGGTTTCCCTCCCGGCGTCCCTGGCCATCGGCGCCCAGAAGGGGCATTTTAAAAAGGGAGACAATGTGGCGCTCATGGGGATAGGCTCCGGGCTAAACTGCATGATGCTTGGGATTGAATGGTAAAAGATACATCGGCGGGAATTTGCATATCATGAATAGACTGGAACTGGAAGCGATCGGCGACGAGTATCCCTTCACACCCAAGGCCATGGAAATTGACGGCCATCTGATCGGCTATCTGGACGAGGGGCCCAAAGACGCTCCCGTTGTCCTGATGCTCCATGGCAATCCCACATGGTCATTCTATTATCGGAAGCTGGTCCTGGCCCTGCGAAAAAAATACCGGGTTGTGGCGCCGGATCATATAGGCTGCGGGTTGTCGGACAAGCCCCAGGAATACGAATATACTCTGGCCAACCATATCGCCAACCTCAGCTCCCTGGTGGCGAACCTGGGTCTGGGAAATGTGAGCCTGGCGGTCCACGACTGGGGCGGGGCCATTGGCTTCGGCTGGGCTGTGGACAATCCCGACAAAGTCAGGTCCCTCACCATATTCAACACCGCCGCGTTCCGGTCCACGAAAATTCCCTTCAGGATATGGGTATGCCGGGCGCCGCTGTTTGGTGACGTGGCGGTGCGGGGGCTGAACGGCTTTCTCGGCTCGGCGGTGAAGCTGGCCATGGCCACCAATAAAAGAGAAAGGTTCACCCCGCAAGTGGAAGCCGGATACATGGCGCCATATGGCTCCTGGTCGGAGAGGATCGCCATCCATCGCTTTGTCCAGGATATCCCGCTCTCCCCCTCGGACAGAAGCTACCAAAGGCTGACCCGGATAGAGGAGGGGCTGGAAAAGTTTCGGGACAAGACACCCTGCCAGATCATATGGGGGATGAAGGATTTCTGTTTTACATCGCACTATCTGGACAGGTGGACCCAGTTCCTGCCGCAGGCCCAGGTCCACAGGTTCCATGACGCCGGGCATTTCGTGGTGGAGGACGCGCACGAGGAAATAATACCTTTGATGGATTCATTCCTGGGATCGTTGAGGAAATGACGGAAAACTGGAATATCGCCTCACTGTTGCCCAAAGTGGCCGCCCGGTTGAAGGACCATGTGGCGGTCATCGTCCCCCTCCGTCGGGGCGCCGATGGCAGGATGGAGTACAAAAGCTGGACCTTTGCCCAGCTCGATTCGGAGTGCGATAAATACGCCCACGGCCTGGCCGCCATGGGAATAGGGAAGGGAACCCGCACCCTGTTGATGGTCCGTCCTGGTTTTGATTTTCTCGCCCTCACGTTCGCCATTTTCAAGGTGGGGGCGGCGCCGGTGCTCATAGACCCTGGAATGGGGAAAAACAACCTGCTCGACTGCGTGAAAAACGCCAGGCCTGAGGCGTTTGTGGCCATTCCCCTGGCCCATATGGCTCGCAAGATATATCCGAAATCCTTTCGCTCCGTAAAACAGCTGGTGACCGTGGGTCGCCGGTGGCTGTGGGGAGGGGAGACTCTGGAAAGCCTGCGGGCCATGGGGGAAGGGAAGGGGGCGTTTCCTCCGGTGGACGTTGCAGCGTCGGACATGGCCGCCATCCTGTTCACCACCGGCTCCACCGGGATTCCCAAAGGAGTGGTGTATGATCATGGAATTTTCACAAGCCAGGCCAGGATGATCGGCGAGCGGTATGAGATCACCGAAAAAGACAGGGATCTCCCCGCCTTCCCCCTCTTTGCGCTCTTCTCCGTCTCGCTGGGGATGAGTGTGGTGATCCCCAGGCTCGACCCCACCAATCCGGGAAAAGCGGATCCGGCCCAGATCGTGGAGGAGATCAACGACAACCAGGTGACTTTCAGTTTCGGCTCCCCAGCCATATGGAAAAATGTCAGCCGTTATTGCGTCCAGAACAAAATAAAGCTTCCCAGCCTGAAGAGGGTGCTGATGGCTGGCGCGCCAGTGGCGAACAATATTCACAACGCCCTGCTGAACCACATCCTGCCGGAGGATGGAAAGACCCACACCCCATTCGGGGCCACGGAGTCGCTTCCTGTGTGTGACATCGAAGGCGCCGAGGTCCTGGCGGAAACCGCAGCCCTCTCCGCCCAGGGGAAGGGAACCTGCGTGGGGAGGCCCTTGCCGGGGATGAGCGTGAAGATTATCAGGATCACTGAAGCCGCGGTGGAGGAGTGGGACGACTCCCTGGCGCTCCCCCAGGGGAAGATCGGCGAGATCGTGGTCTCCGGCCCGGTGGTGACGAAGGAATATTTCGAGCTTCCGGACCAGACCCATCTGGCCAAGATCCGCGATCCCAAGACGGGGGATATCATGCACAGGATGGGGGATGTGGGGTATCTGGACGAGAAGGGACGGCTGTGGTTCTGCGGCCGCAAGGCCCACCGGGTGGTGACTCCGGAGAGTGTGATGTTCACCATCCCCTGCGAGGCGGTGTTCAACCAGCATTCCGCCGTGGTTCGCAGCGCGTTGGTGGGGCTGGGCCCCAGGCCGGTGCAGCGTCCGGTGATAATAGTGGAGCTGGACAAGGTGCGCCCGGTGGCCGACGAGGCAAGAATAACCGCCGAATTGCTGAAGCTGGCCTCCCAGAACCGGCTTACCCAGCATATAACCGATGTGCTGTTCCATCCGGAATTTCCCACCGATATCCGGCATAACGCCAAAATATTCCGGGAAAAGCTAAAAGTATGGGCGGAAGGGCAGCTGCCGCATCTTATCCCGAAAGAGATGCCATGAAGGCGCTGGTCACTGGCGGGAACGGGTTCCTGGGGCGCTATATAGTCGAAAAACTTCTGGAGAAAGGGTGGTCGATCACCTCTCTATCCCGCCGACAGGACGGAGAACTTGCCAGGCTTGGTGTGCCGACGATCACCGCCAGCGTGGCGGACAAGGCGGCGCTGGGCCGGGCCTGCGCGGGAATGGACGCGGTCTTTCATGTGGCGGCCAAGGTGGGGATGGGCGGGCCGTGGAATGAGTTCTACCAGACAAACGTCATCGGTACGCAGAATGTCATCGAAGCGTGCGTCAACAACGGCGTTCCCCGGCTGATATACACAAGCTCCCCCAGTGTGGTGTTCGATGGCTCCGACCACGACCTGCTGGACGAATCGGCGCCCTACCCGGAAAGGTACCTGGCCCATTATCCAAAATCGAAGGCGTTGGCGGAGCAAGATGTGCTGCAGGCCAACGGCGCGGGTGGATTGCTGACATGCTCCCTGCGGCCGCACCTGGTGTGGGGACCGAGGGATACCAACCTGATCCCCCGGCTTATCGACAGAGCCAAAAAAGGGAAAGTGAAAATCATCGGCGCCGGGGAGAACATCGTCAGCAATGTGTATGTGGAAAACGCCGCGGACGCCCACCTCCTTGCCGCGGAAAAACTGGCGCCTGGCTCTCCGGTTGCGGGATCGGCCTACTTTATCACCCAGAGGGAGCCTGTGCGGTTGTGGGACTGGATCAACGAAATCCTCAAAGGGCTGGATCTGCCCCCGGTGACGAGCAAGATTCCATTCGGCGTGGCCTACGCCGTCGGGGCGGCGATGGAACTGGCCTATGGGGCGCTGGGGCTGGAAGGGGAGCCGATGATGACCAGGTTTCTGGCGCAGCAGATGGCCAGGAGCCATCACTACAGCATAGAGAAGGCGCGGCGGGAGCTGGGCTGGGAGCCTGCCATCGGGCATAAGGAGGGAATGACGCGGCTGATCGCCGACTTCAAGGCGCGGGGGTGAAGGCGGCTTTTAAAGTCCGCCTGAAATCTCCAGCGTGGCGCCGGTGATATAAGCCGCTTTGCTGCTGGCCAGAAACATGACCGCATGGGCCACTTCCTCCGGCGAGCCGAACCGGCGCATGGGCACCTGTTTGGCGTATTCCTTTTT
>JAOUPQ010000233.1 GCA_029879765.1 Nitrospinota bacterium
CTTCTTCGACGAGGATCTGAAAAAACCCCTGGAAAGCTTCGTCGCCCGGCTCGATCATGTGGTTTACCAGAAAAAACTCGGAACCATAGGCCAGAAAGTCAAACGCTTCACCACCATGGCCGGGAAGATCGCCCAAATCGTGGATCCTGCCCTGGAGAAAAATGTCAATCGGGCGGCCCATCTTTGCAAAGCGGACCTGGAAACGCTGATGGTGTATGAATTCCCGGAGCTGCAGGGGGTGGTGGGTCGAGAATACGCGCGCCACGCCGGCGAGCCGGAAGAAGTGTGCATGGCGATTAACGAGAGCTACATGCCCCGCTTTTCCGGAGACAAGACTGCCTCCGGGGCCGTGGGCGCCATAGTGGGAATAGCCGACAGGATCGATACGCTGACAGGTTGTTTTGGAATAGGCCTGATCCCCACCGGAACCCAGGATCCCTTCGCCTTGCGGCGCGGCGCCCTGGGGGTGATACAGACCATTCTGGACAAGGGATACCGGATAAGCCTGACCGATCTTATCTCCACTTCCATTGGCCTGTATGATGGCAAGCTTCAAGCCCCCGCCGAGGAGGTGGAGAAGAAGCTGATAGAATTTTTCGGCGCCCGCCTCAAGCATATGTGGGCCAGAGCCGGAGTGGGGCATGATGTGGCGGAAGCCGTCCTCTCCAGTGGTATTGACGATATCGTCAGCGCCCGAATGAGGCTGGAGGCTTTGACGCGACTTAAGGAACTTCCTTTCTTCATCCCCCTGGTCACCACCTATAAGCGGGCCGCCAATATCGTAAAAGGGGCGCCTCCACAAGAGGTGGATCCGGAGCTGTTCGAGAAAGAGGCGGAAAGGATGCTGTATGCGGAGGTGAAGGGGCTGGGCCAGGAAGCCATGGAGCTGGAAAAAGACGGCTATTTTTTCGAGGCGCTGGAGCGGCTGGCCGGGCTGCGCAGCGCGGTGGATCATCTGTTCGATGAAGTTATGATCATGGCGGAGGACAAGAAGGTGCGGAATAACAGGCTGAACCTGCTTTCCCAGGTGACGGCGCTGTTCATGCAAATCGCCGACTTTTCAAAGATAGAGGGCTAATGGACTTACGACGGGGGATTATCAACCACCCGCCTTTTAATAGCAGGGTAAACCGGTAATATTGAGCCGACAAAAGGTCGGCCGATGGAGGAGATGGGTTATGGCAGCGAAAAAATATATTTACTATTTCGGGCCCAAGGGGGCGGATGGCAACGCGAAAATGAAGGATCTGCTGGGCGGCAAGGGCGCCAACCTGGCGGAGATGTGCAACCTTAAGATACCGGTGCCCTCGGGTTTCACAATATCCACCGAAGCTTGTGTGGAGTATTTCGACCTGAAGGAGAAATGGCCAGCGGGGCTGAAGCAGGAAATGCTCAAGAACCTGGCCCGCCTGGAAAAGGAGATGGGGAAAAACTTCGGTGATGAAAATAACCCTCTGCTCCTCTCCGTGCGTTCCGGGTCCCGGGCGTCGATGCCGGGGATGATGGATACGATCTTGAACCTGGGGCTTAACGACACCACTATCCACGGGCTGATAAAACGCTCCGGCAACGAATGGTTCGCCTACGATTCATATCGGCGCTTTATCACCATGTTCTCCGATGTGGCCTTGGGGGTGGAGCGGCTTCAGTTCGAAAAAGCGCTGGAGACGGAGAAGAACAAGGTTGGGGTCATGCTCGACACCGGCCTCCCCTTGGGTTCGCTCAAGAGCCTGGTGGAGGAGTTCAAAAAGATCGTGTTGGCCCACACAGGCTCCCCATTCCCGCAGGATCCCAAAGTCCAGTTGCAGGTGGCCATAGACGCGGTATTCGCCTCCTGGAACAACCCCAGGGCGCAGAAATATCGCAGCATGTACTCCATTCCCGCCACCTGGGGCACCGCCGTCAACGTCCAGTCCATGGTGTTCGGCAACATGGGGGACACCTCCGGCACCGGCGTGGCCTTCACTCGCGACCCCAGCACCGGCGAGAGGCGCTTTTTTGGCGAGTTCCTGTTCAACGCCCAGGGCGAGGATGTGGTGGCCGGCATAAGGACACCTCTCTCCATATCCCAGATGGGCCAGAAGCTGCCGGAATGCAAAAAGGATCTGGACAAAATATACAACAACCTGGAAACCCACTACCGCGACATGCTCGACATAGAGTTCACCGTGGAAAACGAAAAGCTGTACATGCTCCAGGCCAGGGTGGGAAAACGAACCGCCGAGGCCGCGTTGCGCATTGCGGTGGAGATGGTTTCTGAAAAACTGATCACTAAGGAAGAGGCTATCAACAGGGTGCAACCGGAGCAGCTGGACCAGCTCCTGCACGATACCATAGACTCCTCCGCCAACCTGAATGTGCTGACCAAGGGCTTGCCCGCCTCGCCCGGCGCAGGCGTGGGAAAGGTGGTCTTCACCGCGGAAGAAGCGATCGAACTGGCCGCCCAGGGAGAGAAGCTGATCCTGGTGCGCCAGGAGACCAGCCCCGAGGATATCGGCGGCATGAACGCGGCCCAGGGGATATTGACCGCTACCGGCGGGATGACCAGCCACGCCGCAGTGGTGGCCCGTGGGATGGGCAAATGTTGTGTGGCTGGAGCGGAACAGCTGAAGATATCCGTGGAGAACGGGATTTTCACTGTCGGTTCCACCGCCGTGCAAAAAGGGGACTGGATAACCCTGGACGGCTCCACTGGCCGGGTGATAGTGGGCAAGGCGCCTCTGGTGAAGCCGAAGCTTTCCAACGATTTCCACACCTTTATGAGCTGGGCGGATAAGTTCCGGCGGCTGAAGGTGCGCACCAATGCCGACACGCCCCATGACGCGAAGATCGCCAGGGATTTCGGCGCCGAAGGAATAGGGCTGTGCCGCACGGAGCATATGTTCTTCGAGGGGGACAGGATTGTGGCGGTGCGCGAAATGATCCTGGCGGATAACGACCTGGAGCGGCGAGGCGCCCTGGACAAGCTTCTTCCCATGCAGAGGGAAGACTTTATCGGCATATTCAAGGCTATGGATGGATTGCCAGTCACTGTGCGGCTGCTGGATCCCCCATTACACGAGTTCCTCCCCAGGGAAGAGGAGGATTACGCGGTGCTGGCCAAGGATCTGAATGTTTCCATCGTGGATCTGAAATCCAGGGCCTCCAGGCTGAAGGAGTTCAATCCCATGCTGGGCCACAGAGGATGCCGCCTGGGTATCACATTCCCTGCCATCTATGACATGCAGGTGCGCGCCATCATGGAGGCGGTTTGCCATCTGACCAAGCAAGGGATGAAAGTGCAGCCGGAGATCATGATTCCCCTGGTGGCGCACCATGAGGAACTGCGCATTCTCCGCGCCAGAGCCGTGGCGGAGGCGGAAAAGGTTATTGAGGAATCGGGAGTGCGGGCGCCATACACCATCGGTTCGATGATAGAGCTGCCCCGCGCCGCCATCACCGCGGACAAGATCGCCATGCATTCCGACTTCTTCTCTTTCGGCACCAACGACCTGACCCAGACCACCTTCGGCCTCTCCCGGGACGATTCCGGGCGATTCCTGCCGGAGTATGTCCAGGAAGGGATTCTTCCCATCGATCCCTTTGTCTCCATTGATGTGGACGGAGTGGGAGAACTGGTCAAGATGGGAGTGGAGAAGGGCAGAAG
The DNA here is from genome assembly GCA_029879765.1 of Nitrospinota bacterium. Classification (GTDB taxonomy): domain Bacteria; phylum Nitrospinota_A; class UBA7883; order UBA7883; family UBA7883; genus JAOUMU01. The sequence goes on from JAOUPQ010000233.1 coordinate 3,647, forward strand.
CGTCAAACCTAAATTGAAGATAGGTATATGTGGGGAGCATGGCGGCGAGGCGAATTCCGTGGCGTTTTGTCATAAGACCGGATTTGACTATGTGTCCTGCTCACCATACAGGATACCTCTGGCGCGGCTGGCGGCCGCCCAGGCTGTCATCGCTTCTTCCGCTTCCAAGCCAGCTACCAAGAAGAAAGCCGCCGGAGGAAAAAAGGTTGTCGCAAAAAAGACGACTGTGGTGAAGAAGAAAGCGGCGCCCAAAAAGAAGGCCGCTGTGAAAAAGGCAAAAGGGAAGAAGTGACATTTTTAGTCGACTTTTGATTATACGGAGGGAGGGGACGAATTCCATATATGGAGTTCATCCCCTCTGCAATCCCTGGAAAGTGGAAGATATAATATAGCTGTAGTTTTACAGCCTCCAGTAGTTAGTGTGTCAATATATCATTGGAGATTGAAGAATGAGATTAATCGCATTGGTTCTGGGTCTTATGTTCCTGGTTTCCGCCGCAGGGTGTCATGGGCCAGGACGCGGCAGAGGTCCTGTGAAATTTCCTCCTGGGAAGATTAAACCGAAAAGGCTCCCAGCCCCTCCCGGCCTCATGCTGCCATCCATCGATATTCAAGGGGCGTTGCACGAAACCGAATCCTTGACCTCCGCCAGCAGCTGACCCGGCCGACCTGGCTTGAATGGCCGATTGACTTATGAGCGTAAGGAAAAAGGCCATGGGCGCGGATTTCTGGATGAATCGCGCCATCGAGCTGGCATACAAGGGAAAGGGGCGCACCGCCCCCAACCCGGCGGTGGGAGCGGTGATTGTGCGAAAAGGCCTGGTGGTGGGGGAGGGTTGGCATAAAAAAGCAGGCGGTCCCCATGCGGAGATTTTCGCATTACGGGCGGCGGGAATAAAAGCCAGGGGCGCCACGGTATATGTAACGCTGGAGCCCTGCAACCACCATGGCAGGACCGGACCCTGCGCCAAGGCCCTTATCGAGGCTGGAGTGGCCCAGGTGGTTATTGGCGCTCGGGATAACTCCCCGAAGAAGGGAAGACGAGGCGCCGAGGAGCTGCGCCGGGCGGGGGTGAAGGTGAGTCTGGGTGTTCTTAAGGCGGAATGCCACAGGCTGTGCGAGGATTTCTTCAAGCATTCCTCCACGGGGGCGCCTTTTGTCACCCTCAAG
>JAOUPQ010000040.1 GCA_029879765.1 Nitrospinota bacterium
GGGACAGCCAGGGACAGCCAGGGACAGAAAAAAGAACCACATAAAATAAAGAAAACAATGGGTTAGTGGTGCCGGGAGCGGGACTCGAACCCGCGAGGAGCTAAGCTCCGGAGGATTTTAAGTCCTCTGCGTCTACCAATTCCGCCATCCCGGCCCAGGTTGCGGAGTGAGGTCGATATTTTAACATCAGATTGTCGATTTGAAGGATTATTGTTTATATTTCATTGCCGAAGGGATTTTGGAAAACCAGCGCCGTCCATCCATCCTTTTCCATGCGATCCTCTGACGTAAAACCTTCCTCCAACAACCTATCCATGGCGTTGTCGGCCTGGTTGTTTCTCAAGCCAGATATGATAACCACCCCTCCCGGCGCCGCGAGCCTTTTGTATTCCGGCGCCAGGGCCTGATGAGCGTCCAGATACAGGTTGGCCACGATCATATCCCACTCTCCATCAACGATATCCGGGCCGCCGATGGCTAGGTCCACAAGATGGGCCACATGGTTTTGCTCCACGTTTTTGCGGGCGGTCTCCACCGCCTCCGGATCCACATCCACTCCCAGCGTGTGTTGGGCTCCCAGCCTGGCCGCGATGATGGCGAGGATGCCGGAGCCGCAACCAATATCCAAAACGCTTTTGGGCGCATGGCGCTCCATTGCCATGACGCATAGCTCTGTGGAGGCGTGGTGGCCGGAGCCAAAAGCCATCCCGGGATCGAGGATCACTTCGATTTTTCCATGGCCAGGCTCCGGGCGATCGAAGGTGGGGGTGACGATTATCCGGGCGCCCAACGCGATGGGTTTGATCGTTTTGCGCCATTGGGCCATCCAATCCTGATCTTCCACATAAGATACCTGGGCCAGAGCCACCCTGGCGTGGGGGAACATTTCCCCCAGCATGGCCACAATCTGGTTCGCTTTATCATGGCCTTCTTTTTCATCCAGCAGCCACGCGTGGAGAAGGGTTGGAGCATTGTCGTTTTCCTCCAGATGGATCGCCCCACCCAGAAAGTTGGCCAGGATCCCGGCGGCCTCGTCCGGATCCAGATCCTCCACGCTGATCGAAACCTTTATCCACTTTTTTTCCATGAGTCTTCTTTAAAATAATTCCAAGTCGTCGCTCTCTCTGGTTTACACGGAGCCGACGCATAATCTATAGTAAGCTTAAACCTGAATGCAGCAAGGAGAGCGGGAAAATGGGTTTGACACCAGCATCCAGCACAAACTACGACATCCACACAATGGACAACGTGATAGGCTATTATATCTACGATATCGAGGAAGCGGAAGTAGCCGAAATAAGAGACCTGCTGATAGACACACAAACCCGCAAACCCAGGTATGTTGTGATTGAGATCGGGGGATTGATGTCCATTCGGGGGCGGCGGATACTAATCCCCTGGAACGCCCTGCAGCGCGGGGGGATGTCCAGGCTGGACATCAACACGGCGATGGAGAATATAATGGTGGCGCCGACGCCGCTGGTGCAGATGGAGCCTACCAGAGTGGAAGAGGAGAGCATCCACCATTTTTTCAATGTGGAACCGTATTGGATCGATGAAGAGACATTACCCAAATCTGGGAGTGGAGATTCTTCGGTGGTAAAACCGGGGCCCCTGGAAGAAATAACCGAAAAGCTTGAATTGGAAAAAGATGAGCAAGAAAAAGAAGATTGACGAAACGGACCAAAGCCAGACCCTGCCCATCGCCATGCTGGTGGTGGCGGTGTTGGGTGTGCTGCTGACCATAACAATCGAGTTGAGCCACCAGTATCCCTGGATCATGGAATTGTGTGGCGGTGGGCAAAGCGGATGCGCCGATGTGGCTTCCACACCCTTTGCCAAAATTCCCATTCCGGGCACTACAAAATCTATGTCCGTCGCCTATCTTGGGCTGCTGGCGTACGTATTCTTTGTTTTCTTCCAGGTATACTTTCCCCGCCTGACCTTGCCCATGGTCTCCGCCATGATGGGGGCGGAGCTTTATTTCATGTGGGTTATGGCCAGCATCCTGGGGATATTCTGCATGTTCTGCCTCATCCAGTTCACCCTGGTTGTCATTCTGTTCCTGCTCACCATGGCATGGGGATGGAAGAGAAAAGACCACATTCTGCCGGGAGGGGTGTGGGGCAATGTGTTGGTGGTGGCGCTGGCATTCGCCATACCCATGGCCCCGGTGATGATGAAAAAAGCCGCTCCCGTGGCCACTGGGGAGTATCTGACATACGCCGGAGACCCAAATTCCAAGGTGAGGGTGGAAATATTTTCCGATTTCCAATGCCCCTATTGCAAGAAGGTAGAGCCGGAAGTGGAAAAGCTTATGAAGAACCATCCGGAGATTCTTATAGTTTTCCGTGACTATATAATCCCCTCCCATGGGCTTTCCCCCTATGCCGTCTCCTTCGCCAACGGGGTGGCCCTTGTCCATGGCCGCGAGGAGTTTTTGCGAATCAGGAAGGAGATGTTTGAAAACCAGACAAAGCTGCGCGATTACCTGGCAGCGCACAAGGATATGGTGGAGTTCACTCCCGAGCTGCGGACGAAGATAGAGAAGAAAGTGGACATGGACCTGAAAGTGGCCCATGGCCTGAACGTATACTCCACCCCCACCATGGTGATATACCGGGACGGCAAAGTGGCCCAGGTCATCCAGGCGGGCGATGTCGCCTATGAAAAAATCGCGCGGTTTATAAAGCTTTGAACAAAGCCCAAAACAGTCTTCCATTCCAAACCCCAGGCCCCCGAATGGAACCTATGGCCAGTGAAGGCCGGGATATTCTGAATGAACGCCAGATGGAGGCGGTGAACCTTACCCAGGGGCCATTGCTGATCATCGCGGGAGCAGGGAGCGGAAAGACCCGGGTCATCACCCACCGCATCGCCAAGCTCATCTCCACGGGAATCAACCCGAACCAGATTCTGGCCCTCACTTTCACCAACAAGGCCGCCGCCGAAATGAAGGAGCGCACTTTGGCCCTGTGTGGCCTTCGAGGAGGAGGAATGTGGATATCCACCTTCCATTCCGCCTGCCTGCGCATCCTGCGTCAGGAGGCGGACCGCATCGATTATCCTCGCGACTTCGCCGTATATGACCAGCAGGACCAGACCCGGCTTATCAAGGCCGTGCTCAAGGAAATCCACCTGGATGAAAAGGAAAACCCCGCCCGCCAGATCGGCTCCATGATCTCCCGATATAAAAGCCACCTGAAGGGCCCGGATGAAGCGGAAGCGGAAGTGGGGAAACGTCACCAGCAATTCGTGGAGATTTTTCGCCGGTACGAGGAAAAGCTTAGGGCCGCCCGATGTATGGATTTTGACGACCTGCTGGGACGGCTTGTGGGGCTGCTGGCCAATGACGCCGAGGCCAGGATGAAATATCAGAACAGGTTTCACCACGCCATGGTGGACGAGTTCCAGGACACCAACGCCGCCCAATACCGTCTGCTGCGCCTGATCATGGGGGACAACCAGAATATCTGCGTGGTGGGGGACGATGACCAGTCCATATATCAGTGGCGCGGCGCCAGCCTGGAGAACCTGCGAAACTTCGAGAGGGATTATCCAGGGGCAAAAGTGATCATGCTGGAGCAGAACTATCGCTCCACCGGTGTCATCCTGCGGGCGGCCAACGCCGTGGTGGCCCGCAACCCCGGGCGACGGGGGAAAAGCCTGTGGACCAAAAACAGCGAGGGGGCCAGGATAGAGCTTATTGTGGCCGGTGACGAACGGGAAGAAGCCTCCGAGGTGGCCGAGCGTATCCTGGGCCTGGAAGCGGCCGGGGAGAGCCTGAATGAAATGGCTGTATTCTACAGGACCAACTCCCAGTCCCGAGCGGTGGAAGAGGCGCTCAGAGCCGTGGGCGCCCCCCATCAGGTATATGGAGGGTTGAAGTTCTACGACCGCAAGGAGGTCAAGGATCTGCTGGCTTATTTCAATGTGGCGATGAATCCCCACGACCTGGTGGGATTCCGCAGGATCATCAATACCCCCCCCAGGGGAATCGGCCAGGTGACCCTGGGAAAGCTGGAGGATTGGGCGGCCAGCCAGGGCTTGGCGCCGGCCCAGGCTCTGGACGACCTGGAGTCTATCGATGGGCTCTCCCCCAGCGTCCGGGCCAAGCTGGCGGAGTTCAGGGAGATATTGCGCAAAGTGGCCCTCCTGGTGGCGGAAAAAGACGCCCAGGAGGCGGTGTCCGGCGCCCTGGAGATCAGCGGATACGCCGATTGGCTGGTGAACGACAACAAGAGCGAATCGATCTCCCGTATGGAAAACCTGGACGAACTGGTCAACGCCGCGGCGGATTTCTCCGAAAGGACGGGGGACTCGTCGATGCGGGCGTTTTTGGACCAGGCGGCCCTGGTGGCGGACGCGGATAACGTCACCGACGCCCAGGGGCGCGGAGCTGTGAAGCTGATGACGGTCCATGTGAGCAAGGGGCTGGAGTTTGACCATGTGTACGTCACCGGACTGGAGGACAACCTGTTCCCCCATGCCCGCAGCAAGGAGGATCCCTCCCAGATGGAAGAGGAGCGCAGGCTTATGTATGTGGCCATGACCCGCGCCCGCAAAAGCCTGGCCATCACCCGGGCGCTGACCCGCCGCCTGTTGGGGGTCTCCCAGGCCAACCGTCCATCATCGTTTCTAAGCGATCTGCCGGAGGATGTCCTGCACGTCAGCTCTCCACCACGTAACGAAACGCCTGTGCATAGGGAACGGACCGAATATCCGGCCCGCTCATGGAAGCCGGAGCTTGCCCCGGCCGGTTGGCCCTCGGCCAGGGAGCAGAGCGTCGGCCCCACGGAAGTGGATGGGCTGAGCATCGGGATGAAAGTGCGCCATCCCACCTTCGAGATCGGCGTTATCCGCAAGATCGAGGGGAAGGGGGAAAATGCGAAGGTTACCATATACTTTCCCCGGTTCGGGGCCAAGAAACTGGTCCGCAAATTCGCCAACATCACCGCTCTGGATTGACCGCCATGGGATCGTTGTCGGCCATTCTGGAGGACATAAAGATACAGCACACGCTGTTCGCCCTCCCTTTTGCCATCATGAGCGCCTTCATCGCCGCCCATGGTTGGCCGGGCTGGCGGCTGTTCGGGCTTATCCTGGTGGCCATGTTCTTTGTCCGCAGCGCCGCCATGGCCTTCAACCGGCTGGTGGACGCCAGGTATGATATGGAGAATCCCAGGACCCGGGGGCGCGCCCTGCCCGCGGGGAAGGCCACGGCGCCTCAGTACGCCATATTCGTGGTGGTCTGCTCCATAGGTTTCCTTTTCACATGCTGGATGATAAACCAGTTGGCGCTCTATTTATCCTTTCCGGCGCTGATCATCGTATTCTTCTATTCCTTCACAAAAAGGTTCACCGCCTATTCCCATTTTTTCCTGGGGCTGGCCCTGGCCCTGGCGCCGGTGGGCGCCTGGGTGGCGGTGCGGCAGGAGATATCGCCAGTGGCGCTGACCCTCGGCGCGGCGGTGGTTTTCTGGCTGGCGGGGCTGGACACTATATACTCCTGTCAGGACCGGGATTATGATGTCCGCAAAGGTTTGAACTCCATCCCCGGCAAGTTCGGGGTCGCGTTCGCCCTGCGTCTTTCCGCCATTTTCCATGGGGTGATGGTGGTCCTGTTGATAGTCGCGGCATGGGTGGCCTCTCTATCGTGGATATATATGGCCGGTGTGGCGTTCACCGGCGCCATGTTATGGTATGAGCATTCCCTGGTTCGCCCGGATGACCTGTCCCGGGTCAACGTGGCGTTCTTCAATATAAATGGAATAATAAGCGTGGGATTGATGGCGTTCGCCATCGCCGATGTGTTGATCCTGGGGTAGGGGGCCATCATGGCCGGGAAGAATAATGAACGAAAGCTAGAAGGACATCGCGGCAGGCTGCGGGAGAAGTTTCTGGAGCATGGCCTGGAAAAGCTCACCGATGACGAGATAGTGGAATTGCTGCTGACCATGGCCACCCCGCGTCGCGACTGCAAACAGACAGCCCGGGAGGCGCTCAAATCCTTCGGTGGATTGGCCCATGTGCTGGAAGCTTCCGTGGAGGATCTCCAGAAGATACAGGGTATCGGCGCCACCAATGCCATGGGGATAACCATGGTGCAACAGATCGCCAGGAAGTTTCTGCGGGAAAAGATCATCCGGGGCGACTATCTGAACTCCTTCGATGAGGCGCTGGAATATTTTGCCCACGCCATGAAAGCCAGCGCCAGGGAGACTTTGCACGTGCTGTATCTCTCCTCCCAGAACGCCATTCTGGGGGAGGAGCGATTCACCTCCGGTGCGCCTGGGTCGGTGGCGGTCCACCCGCGTCAGGTGGTGGAATCCGCCTTCAAGCTGTCCGGCGCCAGCGTGGTGATGGCCCACAATCATCCCGGCGGCGACATCAAGCCATCCCAGGAGGATATCCGGGCCACCCGCAACCTGTTTTTCGCCCTGCGGTTTGTGGATATTTCGTTGCGCGACCATTTGATCATCACCGCAGAGACCCACTTCTCCTTCATGAAAGAAGGGCTTATGGCGGCCTTTGAAAAGGAGTTTGAGATGGTGAACAGGAAAATCTGGCGGTAGCGCCCGCGCCACATCTGGCGGGGTTGTCGCTATGCCCTTACGATTCCGAAACAGGCTCCAGAAAGGCCAGGCCGGGCTTTCTCCGCGGCGCCGAGGAGATCATCTTCCCCACCACCCTATGGTAGTACAGATGGTACAAGGCCATCAGGGCCGTCTGTTTTCCCAGGCCGAAATCAAGCCCCGCCCTGGTCACCTTTCGGGCTATGTTCCCCATCCCATACGCCGCTGCGCAGAACTGGTGATATCCGTCGTGAAGCTGATCTGGAGACAAATTCTTTGGCCTGTGGACCACGGTGGCAAAATCGTAGTTTTCCCAGTTGTGGTCTATGATTCTTTCCTCCTCCTTCAGCCGCCGGTACAATGTGGTGGCGGGGAAGGGGGTCAGCAGGTTTGCGTAGATAAAATCGAGCCGGGATTTTATGTAGAATTCGTATGCCTTGTCGAAGCATTCCGGTCCATCACAGTCCAGCCCCAGGATAAAGTTTCCCTGGATGAGGATGCCGTGGTCGTGGACCATGGCTATGGTATCCATCATCTTCTGGTGGTTCTTTTTGGAGCCATGCTTGTTCAGCCCTTCCGACAGGGTCTCTATCCCCACCTCCAAAGCCTTCACTCCGCCCCTGGCCATGGCGGCCACCAGTTCCTTGTCCGCCACCCTGGCGATAGATGTCTCCACCAGGATGTTTTTGCGCAACGGGGCCGCAGCTTCCATAAGCTCCATGGTGTATTTTTTGTTCAGCCCGAAGGTGGCGTCGCAAAACAGGGCCACCCCTCCCTTCATCTCCGCCAGATCGTCGATGATCACGTCTATCCCCCGATCGACATATTTGCCTTTCATCAGAGGATCGCAGAACTCGCAACCATAGGGGCAGCCGAGGGAAGTGGGGATGGTGGCCAACTGGTACCAGCTTCTGTCGTTGACGCTGCGGCGATAGTCGGCCGGATACCGGAAATTATCCTCGGGATCAATGAGCTTATGAGTGGAGTGCGCCCCTGGCGCGATTCTCCCCGCCTCGATATCGTCCAGCAGATGACCCCACTTATGCTCGGATATGGATTCGGCCACCACATCGCAACGTCCCATAGCCTCGGCGCTCATCCCCCCTCGGAAGTGGGGCCCACCCATGATCACTATTTTTCCATGCGTCCGCAGTTTCTCCGCCACGCGATAGGAAGCGGGGGCCGAAGGGGTGTATACACTCATGGCCACCACCGGGGCTCGGACGCTTGCAAGGGCTTCTTTTTCCGATACTGTGATAATCCGAGCACCCCAGCCCTGGTTTTCCGACCATATCCGCAAAGTGTTTAGGATCGGAGGGCGAAGGAGGCTGGTCATGCAGAATCTGCGGTTGTTTATGGAAAGAATGTCTATATCCATATTCCCCAGTCCCTCGATAGTGAATTTGACAAGAACCCGGCCAGATTATTAAACATCTGACCAGCGTTCACGCCAAGTATCCCACGATCCCGTGCAGATAGCAATATCATACCGAGAGCAAACGAACCAGGCTTTTGGAATATGTCGCCTTGCCGGGTGGCAGGCAGCTATGGGGACGGGGGTGGGATTTGGATGATCCTGCGGATTATGGGGGCGGCTTGGATATAGCAGGTTAGAATCGGGTAGACACATCTTTTTCTCATAGGATCGCAATTTCATGGAAGTTTTGTTTGAATTGGTAGTAGACTTCGAATTGGATTTACAGGAGTAATGGATCATGGGTTTGCATATTGACGACTATCGAACAGAAGGCTTTTTCGATGAAATGTTCGTCGAGAACTCCGTTCCCCGGGAAGCGGCGGATTTACTGATTCAGCGGCTCCAGGATCTTTCCACGGAGGAGATCCGCTTTCGCCAGCAGGCGGCCGAAGCCGCCCTCTACCAGATGGGGATCACCTTCGCCGTGTATGGCTCTGAGGCCGCGGAAGAGAAGATATTCCCCTTCGACATAATCCCCCGGATCATAGACGCCTCCGATTGGCAACCCATCGAAAATGGCCTCAAACAGCGGGTAACCGCTCTTAACCTGTTCATTGATGACATCTATCACGATCAACGGATTTTGAAGGAAGGGATAATCCCCCCGGAGCTGATCCGTTCCTGCGCGGCTTTCAGGCCGGAGTGCGTCGGCATCGACCCTCCCAACGGAACCTGGTGTCATATTTCCGGGGTAGACCTGATCCGGGATGGCCATGGTGTCTTCCACGTCCTGGAGGATAACCTTCGGTCACCATCAGGGGTCTCGTATGTGCTGGAGAACCGGGAAGTGTTGAAGCATACTTTTCCGCGGGTCTTCGGCCCTTCCAAAGTCCGGCCGGTGGAGGACTACCCTAACCAGCTGCTGCACATGCTCGAGGGGCTGGCTCCGGCCATGGTGGATGAGCCTTCGGTGGCGGTGCTTACGCCCGGGGTTTATAACAGCGCTTATTTTGAACATTCCTTTCTGGCAAAGCAGATGGGGGTGCGTCTTGTGGAAGGGCGCGACCTGGTGACGCAGGACGGTTTCGTCTACGCCAGGACCACCCGCGGGTTCGAGAAGATCGATGTCATCTATCGCCGTATCGATGATGATTTCCTGGACCCCCTGGCCTTCAGGCCCGATTCCATGCTGGGGGTGCCCGGTATCATGGACTCATACCGGCGGGGGATGGTGGCGCTGGCCAACGCGCCAGGCTGTGGCGTGGCAGATGATAAGGCGGTGTACGCTTATGTGCCCAAGATTATCAAGTTCTACCTGAACGAGGAGCCGATTATCCCCAACGTTCCCACATATGTCTGCTGGAACGAAGACGACCGGCAGTATGTCCTCGAGCATATAGACCAGCTGGTGGTTAAAGCTGTGAATGAGTCCGGAGGGTATGGAATGCTCATCGGCCCCCACGCCTCGGCCGGGGAACGGGCGGAGTTTGTGGAAAAGATCAAGGCCAATCCCCGAAACTACATCGGCCAGCCCACTCTTTCACTATCCAGGGCGCCGATCATCGCCGGGGACCGGGTGGAGGGGCGGCATGTGGACTTGCGCCCATACATTCTATTCGGCAGCGATATATATGTCCTGCCGGGGGGGCTGACCCGGGTGGCCCTTAAAAAAGGATCCCTGGTGGTAAACTCCAGCCAGGGCGGGGGGAGCAAGGACACCTGGGTTGTGGACCGGTAAGAAAGGATAAAACCATGCGCAGAGCAATGATTTCCCGGGTCGCCGACGCGGTGTACTGGATGAGCCGCTATATCGAAAGAGCGGAAAACGTGGCCCGGTTTGTTGATGTGAACCAATACCTGACCCTCGACCTGCCGGTGGACGATGAGCTTCAATGGAACCCGATGCTGGAGGTCACCGGCGACAGGGACGCCTTTCATGCCAGATACAGCGCCAGCGATCAGGAGAGTGTCATCCGGTTTCTCGCCTTCGATGGGGAGAACCCGAATTCCATACTCTCCAGCCTTCGCTTCGCCCGGGATAACGCCCGCTCCGTGCGGGAGGTGATCAGCTCCGAGTTGTGGAGGCAAATCAACAGGATGTACCACATGGTGCGCCATGCGGCGGATAGCGGCAAGGTGTATGAGGATCCCCATCAGTTTCTGGATGAAGTGAAGGAAGGGTGCCACCAGGTCACCGGTGTGACCGAGGCCACCATGTCCCACGACGAAGCGTGGCATTTCGTCCGGCTGGGGCGGATGCTGGAGCGGGCGGACAAGACCTCCAGGATTCTTGACGTGAAATATTTCCTTCTGCTCCCCAGCGTGGATTATATCGGAACCCCGTATGACAAGATCCAGTGGGCGGCGGTGTTGAAGTCCGCCAGCGCCCTGGAGATGTATCGGAAAACCCATCGACGCATAGATCCAAAACAGATAGGCCATTTCCTTATATTCGACAACCAGTTCCCCCGCTCCATCCGCTACTGTCTGGAAGCGGCTTCCATGTCGCTCCACGCCATCTCCGGCTCGCCCCTCGCCTCATTCGAGAACAAGGCGGAAAGAAGGCTGGGTCGGCTTTGCGCGGACATCGATTTTTCCGATATAGATGAGGTTTCCGATATAGGCATGCATCAGTATCTCGATGGGATACAGGTGAAGCTGAACCAGATAGGAGAGGCTATTTTCGAAACATATTTTTCCCTGGCTCCCGCCGTTGTGGCCGGGGCTTCAGGCAGAGGTAATTCATGACGTTTTGTCTGGGTATGAAAGTGCGCGATGGCCTGATCGGCCTGGCCGACACTCGGGTCACCACCGGGGTGGAGCAGATCACCGCCCGCAAGGTCACCATCCACGAGCATGGGCGCCATTCCATGTTTCTCATGACCTCGGGGCTAAGATCCTTGCGGGACAAGGCGCTGACCTATTTCGAGGAGACAATCGAGGAGAGCGACGAGAGCTTCGACAAGCTGTATAAGGCGGTGAACGCCTTTGCGCGGCAGGTGCGAATGGTGGTCAACGAGGACAAGGAGGCGCTGGAGGAGTCCGGGCTGGCGATCAACCTCTTTTCCATCATCGGAGGCCAGTTGGAAAACGACAAGGAACACAAGCTGTACCTGCTCTATCCCCAGGGGAACTGGGTGGAGGTCTCCGAGGGAACTCCCTATTACATCATCGGCGAGTCCAGCTATGGCAAGCCGATATTGGACAGGGTGCTCCACTACGACTCCAGCATCGAAGAGGCGATGAAGGTGGGCTATCTTGCTTTCGACAGCACCCGCATCGCCGCCACCGATGTGGGATTCCCCATCGACATGGTTCTATATCGGCGCGACGCCTATGACATAGCTTACCAGCGCTACACCAGGGAGGACCTGGAAGGATTGGGCGCCTGGTGGCAGGAGCGGCTCCGGGCGGGAGTGGATGAGTTTCCGTCCGACTGGATGCTCCCATTGCTGGAGAAATCCAAAGACTCCACAGAAAAGTAATCGATGCGTTTTGACATCAGGCACCTGATAAAATACCGATATGGCGCCCCGGTCTTCCCGGAGCCGCATATTGTCAGGCTCCGGCCCCGTTGCGATGTTTCCCAGAAGCTGCTCTCCCACCACTTGCGGATCACCCCGGAGGCGGAAGGGCTGGCGGACAACGTGGATCTGGCCGGTGGATCGTGCACCCTCTCCTGGTTCACCGTCAAGACCGGCGAGCTGCTTTTCGAAGCGGTGTCCCAGGTGGAGACTTTCCGGAGCAATCCTTTCGACTTCATCCTCCCGGATCCGCGATACGGAACGATTCCCATGACATATCCGGAAGAAGAGCGACGAGAGCTGGTCTCTTTTCTGGCGCCGGTATCTGTCGGGGCCGGGGTTCGCGCCCTGGTGGAAGAGGGGCGCCAGGCCACAGGCGATGACCCCCTGGCATTTTTGATCTGGCTGACAAAAGAGATCCGCGCCAGAGTGGCCCATCGGCACAGGGATGAACCGGGGCTGATGGATCCGGAAGCCACGTTGGCCGAAGGGGAGGGGGCATGCAGGGACATGGTCGCGCTTTTCGTGGCGGCCACCCGCAGCGTTGGAGTCGCCGCCAGATTCGTCAGCGGATACCAGGCGGGAGAAGGGGAGAGCGAGCAGAGGGAACTGCACAGCTGGGCGGAGATATATCTGCACGGGGGGGGATGGCGCGGCTATGACCCCACGGCGGGCATCGCCTGCGGCCCGGAGCATGTGGCCCTGGCCTCCGCGTCGGTGATCGACCTGACGGCGCCGGTCACTGGAACATATCGGGGAGACTCCGGCTGCGATATGACATACGAAGTGGTCATAGAAGCTGAAAGCACCTGATTATCCCCCGATCTGATTCGCCAGGCTCCCTTATGCCCCACAGGATGGTTGTGGGGGATCTCTTGATATTAACCCTGCGCGGCATTAGAATCAGGTATCAACCAATTTCAAAGACCTATGACTATACTAAAAGACAATCATTTAAAAAGCATCGCCGAAAAGGTGGCGGCGGGAGAAAGGCTCAGCTTCGATGACGGGCTTGCCCTGGAGGCCTCGTCCGATCTTCTGGGCCTGGGCGCCATGGCCAATACGGTCCGGGAAAGGCTCAACGGCGACAAAGCTTACTATATAGTCAACCGGCATATCAACCACACCAACGTATGCGTGAACACATGCCGGTTCTGCGCATTTTCCCGCAAGGAGGAGGACGCGGACGCCTATACAATGGAACTGGAAAAGGTGATGGAGCAGGCGGCCCAGAGCAAAGGGGAGCGGTTCTCCGAGTTCCATATTGTGGGCGGGCTCCATCCCACCATGCCCTACGAATACTATGTGGAGATGATCCGTCGGCTCCATCAGGAATATCCCCATGTCCACCTGCAGGCGTTCACTGCGGTGGAGATCGCATATTTTGCGCAATTGTCGGGCAAGAGCGTGGCCGCGGTGCTGGCGGAGCTGAAGGAAGCGGGGCTGGGCTCCCTGCCGGGGGGTGGGGCGGAGATTTTCGCCGACCGGGTGCGAAGGAAAATCTGCCCGGAGAAGATAGACGCCGACGAGTGGCTGGCGGTGCATGGCGCCGCCCACGAGGTTGGGCTGAACACCAACGCCACCATGCTGTATGGCCATATCGAAACCGCCGGGGACAGGATCGACCATCTGATCCGTCTGCGGGAACAGCAGGATAGGACAGGAGGGTTCCTCACATTCATACCGCTGGCCTTTCACCCGCAGAACACCCGATACGAGAAAATCGCCAAAGCCTCGGGGATCATGGATCTGAAGATGATCGCCATCGCCCGGCTGATGCTGGACAACTTCCCCCACATAAAGGCCTTCTGGATCATGATCGGCGAGAAGATGGCCCAGCTCTCCTTATCCTTCGGCGCTGACGATGTGGATGGGACGGTGGTGGAGGAGAAGATCACCCACGCCGCCGGCGCCGTCACTGCCCAGCAGATCGCCCAGGAGAGGCTGGAGCAACTGATCCGGGAAGCTGGCCGAGTGCCGGTGGAGCGGGACACTGTCTATAACGTAGTGGGAGCCTGATCGATGACATTCACAAAACCGGTGGTGGGTCTTCATGACTTTTTGAATTCCAAGCCCCTCCTGCATCCGATCCGGCACGGCCTGTTGGAGGCCCCATTCCGCCTGGAGATCGACACCCCGGCGGCGCTGGCGGACAGGTTTGCCACCGGGGATCTGGATATGGCCCTGATCCCCTCCATTGAGTACGCCAGGATTCCGGACGCGGTGATCGTCCCGGTGGTGTGTATCGCCTCCCTGGGGAGGGTGGAGACGGTGCTTTTGTTTTCCGACATGGCGGTGGAGGATATCGAGTCGGTGGCGGTGGACCCTAAAAGCCGAACCTCGGTGGCCATGCTCCAGATCATATTCAAGGAGCGGTTTAACAAGGATGTGACAATAGTCAAGGGGCTGGAGGACGATCCGGAAATGCTGCTGAAGGACGCGGACGCGGGCCTGGTGATTGGCGACGCGGCCTACAGTGTTGATCATGACAGGCATGTGGTGCTGGATCTGGGCGAGCTGTGGTTCCAGTATTCCGGCAGACCCTTCGTCCATGCCCTGCTATGCTGCCACAGGGGCGAAAAGTGGGAAGCGGCCACCGCCGCGCTGCAGGAGGCGAAGGAGATGGGAGTGGAGCATCGGGAACTGGTGGCCCGGCAGGAGGCGAAAAATCCCCAGGAGGCCCAAAGAATGATCGACTACCTTATGGGCAGGATCTTCTATAACATGGGGGAGAGGGAACTGGACGGACTGCGGTTCTTTCTGGAAGAGGCGAAAAAACTGGGCCTGTGCACAAGGGACGAGCTGGAGTTCGCCTGACGCAGAATGGCTGTTGGTTGCAGAATTCTAGGGAGAATCGTAGGCAAGCCAGTTTATCGCCACGCCGGAGACTCTCGTGTCACGCCATGTCTTGACTTTGGCGGTAAATCCTGTGATGGTAATATTCTCTGCGCTGATCCATAGCCGGGTATTCGGGATTTTTCCAGATGATACTTTGTCGTTTATGAAATCAACCTTGCTAAGCCCTATTACGACGTTGGGTGATTTTAAGAATAGCTTCTCCGGGAATGTGATGAACTTGGTATATATACGATCCCCAGTACCATTTGTTTTGTCATCCAGGTTCCAGCTATTGGAGTCCTCATTTTTGCCGACCGCCAATTCACCGCTGGCAATCGTGATCTTGTTAACTTTGATTAAATCTTTTATTTCATCTTTTGACGACATCGTAAGCTTTGTAATGTCTTCTGTAGATTTGTCGGTTGCTGTTTGAATCTCTGTTGTGCTCTTGCTTAAAGTAGTTTGGAAATTTACTGCTGAAATGCCTAGCGCAGTGGCAATGATTGTTCCAGCCCAGAATCCGTATTTAACTCTTGATTGAAACTCCCTTATATTGGCGATTTGCGAATCTATCTTTTCAATTGTCTTTTTGATATCCTCGGTGGAACTGTCTATTGTCTGCTTGAGATTATTTTGGTATGTTTCCAGTTTTACGACATTCTTGATGACTTCAGGCAGCGTGTTCAATTTCGTGTCCCCTCATATACCCCAGGCCATTTACCCCCAAAGCCTGAAAAGTGGTGAATATAAAATAATCACATGCAGGTATTATAATAACGCTAGGTAGATTTTTCAAGATGAATGCCAATATCGCAACGGCAATACGCCATTTTCGATCCACCTTCCCCCACGCCCACTTCCATACAGTACAAACGTCCACCCACATCGCCCAGTTTCTCCAGTATCCGATCCAGCAAATATCCGGCCAGGCTCTCCACGGTGGTGGACTCCAGGGGTAGAAGCAGGCAATCCTCCTTCGGCAGCAGGTATCGCTTGTTTTTGAATTTTACTTCCACCTCGTCGCCGGATGTGGCCACCTGGGC
>JAOUPQ010000234.1 GCA_029879765.1 Nitrospinota bacterium
TCGTCGAACTTCAGTGAGCTTGTCTTCACAATTCCCTCATCGAAGGTGTCCGCCGACTGTGTGGCGCCCTCCGGCCTTGGGTATATGGCGAAGGGGACCGGGTCGTCGCAATGGGTCTTGATGGCCAGGGGCGTGGGATGGTCGCTTAAGGCAATCACCCGGTAGTCGGCGTATTTCTTTAATCCTTCCAGCACCGGGCCCACCACTTTCCTGTCGAAGTCTGTGATCGCCTGGATCTTGTATTCCAGCGAGCCGGCATGGCCAGACTCGTCCGGGCTTTCCACATGCAGATACACCAGGTCCACCTCCTCCAGCGCCTTGAGGCAGGCGGCGGCCTTTCCATCGTAGTTGGTGTCGATCCATCCGGTGGCGCCGGGGACATTGATGACTTTCATTCCCGCCAGTGTGGCGATCCCCCGCATCAGGTCCACAGCGGTGATCATGGCGCCTTTTATGCCCCGCAGGTCGGCAAGCCTGGGCATGGAGGGCGCCAGCCCCTGGCCCCAAAGCCAGATGCTGTTGGCTTCCTTCTTCCCCTCCTTGGCGCGTCGCGCGTTCACCTTGTGGGTTTTCAAAAACATCTGCGCCTCGTTGGTGATGCGCAAAACTTCCTCCGCCCCGTCCCCCTTGGGCAGGTGCTCGCGGATGTTCTTGTCCGATATGTCGTGTGGCGGGGTCAGCTTCATCCCCGCCATGGCCTGGCCGTCCTTGACCACCATGATGTGGCGGTATGACACGCCGGGATGGAAGGACACCTTCCCCCCGCCCACGGCCTTGTCCATATCGGCGATCAGTCGGGCCGAGTCCTCCGTCTCGATATGCCCCGCGGAAAAGTCCTCCATCATCAGACCGTCCGCCACCGGCCGCAGGGTCACCAGGTTGCAGCGGAAGGCCATATCCGTGGGCCCCAGCTTGAGCCCCATGGCCGCCGCCTCCAGGGGGGCGCGTCCGGTGTAATATTTGTTCGGGTCATAGCCCAGGATCCCCATGTTTGTGATATCCGAGCCGGGGTAGAAACCGGGGGGTGTGGTTTTTGCGCTGCCCACCACCCCGTCGCGGGCCATGCGGTCCATGTTCGGCGTGGCCGCCAGCGCCAGGGGGGTTTTTCCGTCCATCTCCTCGATGGGCCAGTCCGGCATGCCATCGCCGAGAAGAATCACATATTTAGTCCCCGCCATTTTCCGCTATCCTTATTATCATGGTTGGCGCCAGGCAGATGCCCGTCGCTTCAATCTGGGCCAGCGCTTTTTTCATATCCGCCTCCACGGCGTCATGGGTCATCAGCACCACGGAAACCGGTTGGTTTTCCATCCTCTCCCTCTGGATCATGGAGGCGATGGAGATGCCGTTGTCCCCCAGGGCTCCGGCGATCTGGGCCAGCACCCCCGGCCGGTCCGGCACGGTGAAGCGAAGATAGTACTCCGTTCTCAACTCGTCCATGGGGATCACCGGCAGCTTGCCCAGTCCGCTGATGGGCGCCCCGAGAGGCGCCATGCGGGGGGCTCCGCCGGAGGTGATGTCCCGGGCGATGGAGATGATGTCGGAGAGCGTGGCCGTGGCGGTGGGTCCTCCTCCCGCGCCGCGCCCCACCAGGGTGTTCACTCCGGCGTTTTTCCCCTGGGTCTCCACGGCGTTGAACGGGCCGTTCACGTTGGCCATGAAGCTGCGCTCCGGCAGCATGGCCGGGTGCACCCGCAGGCTGATGGCCCCGTCTACCTTGCTGGCGATCCCCAGCAGCTTTATCCTGTATCCCAGCTGCCTGGCGCTTTCCACATCCTCCGGGGTGATCCGGGTGATCCCCTCGGTGTATACGTCGGAGAAATCCACAATGGTCTCGAAAGCCAGCGCAGCGAGGATGGCGATCTTGTGGGCGGAGTCTATCCCCTCCACATCCAGGGTGGGGTCCGCTTCGGCGTAACCCAGCCGCTGGGCGTCCTTTAGCACATCATCGAACGGTATCCCCTCGTCGGTCATGCGGCTGAGGATATAGTTGCCGGTGCCATTGACTATCCCCTGGACCCGCTCCAGGGTGTCGCCGACGAAGCTTTCCCGGATGGCGCGGAGGATGGGGATGGCCCCGGCCACCGACGCTTCATAACCCAGCCGGGCGCCGCATTTTTCGAAAGCCTCAAACACCTCCGCCCCCCGCAGGGCCAGCAGCAGCTTGTTGGCGGTGACGAAACCCTTGCGTTTGCGGGCGGCCCCGATGGCCAGGTCGAAGGCCGGGTTTTCCCCGCCGATCAGCTCCACCACAATGTCCACCTCCGGCGAGTTCACCACCTCGAAGGGATCTGTGGTGAGCATCGATGGATCGGGAGCGAATTGTCGGGTTTTGCTGATATCGCGCACGGCGGCCTTCACCAGGCGCAAGGGAGCGCCCGCCCTGGCCGCCAGCGAAGTGGCGCCTTCCTCCACCAGTATCCGGGCCACCTGGGCGCCCACCGCCCCCAGGCCTATCAACCCAACTCGCACAGGTTTCATATGGTCTCCATTCCTCTATAGCTGCAGCGCGTCGCGAATGCCGCGGATCGCCTGGCGGGTGCGGTGCTCGTTCTCCACCAGGGCGATGCGCACGAAACCATCGCCCCCATCGCCGAATCCGATGCCGGGGCTGACCGCCACTTTCGCCTTGGCCAGCAGCAGCTTGGAAAACTCCAGCGATCCCATCTCCTTGTACTTGTCCGGGATGGGCGCCCAGACGAACATGGTGCTTTTCGGTTTTTCGATATTCCATCCGATGCGGTTGAGCCCGTCCACCAGCACATCCCGGCGGCTCTGGTATGTCTTCCTGATATCTTTCACGCAATCCTGGGGCCCGTTGAGGGCGATGATGCTGGCGATCTGGATCGGCTGGAACATTCCGTAGTCCAGGTATCCCTTGATCCGCTGCAGGGCATACACCATCTCCGAGTTCCCCACGCAGAAGCCCACGCGCCATCCGGGCATGTTGTATGTCTTGGAAAGGGTATACATCTCCACCCCCACATCCTTGGCGCCGGGGACCTGCAAGAAGGACGGGGCCTCATAGCCGTCGAAGGTTATCTCGGCGTAGGCCAGGTCGTGGACCACCATCACATCGTGCTTCTTGGCGAAGTCCACCACCTTCTCGAAAAAGTTCAGGTCCACACATATGGTGGTGGGGTTGTGGGGAAAGTTGAGCAGCATGGCCTTGGGCCGGGGCCAGGTGCGCTCGAAGGCGATGGTAAGATTGGCGAAAAAGTCGTCATCCTTGGTCAACGGCACGTTGATCACATCGCCGTTGGCGATGACCACGGCGTAGGCGTGGATCGGGTATGTGGGGGAGGGCACCAGCACGGAGTCTCCCGGGGCGGTGATGGCCAGCATCAGGTGGCTGATCCCTTCCTTGCTGCCTATGGTGACGATGGCCTCGCTCTCCGGGTCGAGGAACACGTTGAACTTTCGGCGGTACCAGTCGCATATGGCATGGCGCAGCTTGGTGATGCCCCGGCTTGCGGAGTATCGATGGTTCGGCGGTTTGCGGGCCGCTTCCACAAGTTTTTCCACAATATGATCCGGCGTGGCCATGTCCGGGTTGCCCATGCCAAAGTCTATGATATCCTCCCCCGCGCGCCGGGCGATGGCGCGCAGATTGGTCACCTCCGCCAGCACGTATGGTGGCAGGCGCTCTATCCTGGCGAACTTTCGTTTCGGTTTTTCTTCGTTCATATTGTTGGTTTCAAGTAATGGTAATAAACCATCCAGTCTAAATGGTTTTTGTCGCCGTTGCAATCGGCTGGCCAGGGCGCCGGGTTTAATTGCGTCCAGGCGCCCCGCTCGGTTAGAATAGGATCGACCACTCGGACTTTATTATATATACCAGCGCCCTGTTTTGATATATGGCGCCCACGGGAGAATCCACACAATGGGAAGCGATCCTAAAAACGAATCTGAGCAGTTGGCCCCCAACCCGGAGGGATCGCAGACCCCGGAGGAACCTCAGACCCCGGCGGCGGAGGTTCCGTTTTTCTACCGGATAAACATCAAGAAGGTGATCCACGAGCCTGGCGAGCGCCCAAAGGTCGAGGAGTCCAAAAAGCTCGACACCATGCTGACCAAGCTGATCATCATATACAGCATCCTGTTTATGATGATCAACTCCATCGCGGTTCTGGCCCTGCTGATGATCAAATACCGGGAGGTGGTGCACGAGCCTGCGCTGTTCAGCCACTCCATGGCCTTTTCCATTCCCGGCCTGGCGCTGTTTCTGGGATTCATATTCCTGTTTCTTCGGCGGGAGACCGGCCGAGGAAAGCACTATGTGATCTCCACGATCCTTTCCGTCCCCATGTTCATATATACCGGCTATTTCTGGGCCATGGTGCTAAATGGAATCATGGACCACAGCCCCCCCGTGGAACGAAAAGTGATGGTCACGGAGAAGTATCTGGCCAAGGGGGCCAGCGAGATGGTTCCCGATTACTTCATCAAGGCCAAAACCTGGATCCCGGGCGGCAAGGACATCTCCATTAAAGTCAGCGGAGAGTATTATAAACAGCTGGAGGAGGGTTCTTCGTATGTGAGGCTGTCCGTCAAGCCCGGTCGGCTGGGGCACGAGTGGATAGAGTCCTACAGCTCCGCGCAGGAATGAAGGAAGGAGCCATGACGCCGCTGGAGATTGCCGGGCGGTATATGGAGATCGTGAACGGCGGCGAGCTGGTGTAGGGGAAAACAGCTATTTTCCCGCCTGAAAGCCAGAGTTAATGAGCTGTTTCACTGTTTCGCATATTTCGGAGGTCTCCTTTGTGAGGCTTCCATGTTTCTCCGCCGACAAGGGGACGAAGCGGG
>JAOUPQ010000235.1 GCA_029879765.1 Nitrospinota bacterium
TGACAGTTTTGCCGCTCTCCCGATAGCGACTGACTTTGAAAACTAATATTACGTCACTGTATTGAAAAATGCAAGGTATGCGTTATTTAGCCAGATACCTGTCCAACCATGCTTCCAGGACTTTCACCGTCAGAGTCCCCACAAGCTTTTCCACGATCACCCCTTCCCGGTCTATCAAAATGGAGACGGGGAGGGCGCGCACACCGAAATGTTTCGATAAGGCGCCATCCGGATCCATCGCCATGGGATACGACACCGGCCTTTTCTCCATGAACCTGATGATCCTGGGTTCATCCTGCTGATAGTTCACCCCGATAATGACAAAGCCCTGTTCCTGATATTTGCCGAACATCCGGTCCAGATGGGGAATCTCCTGCACGCAGGGCACACACCAGGTGGCCCAGAAATTCAGCAGCGCCACTTTGCCTGTGATATCAGCCGACCCGATATGGCCCCCGCCAGGTTTCTGCAAATGGAAAGCGGGGGCGTCCACCATTTCGGTTTCCTCGGTGGCCCCCGCATTGCCCACGATCATCAAGAGCGCCATGGCCCCGGGGGCCAACAGCCGCCGCGCCAACTGGTGGATTGCCCCCCCCTGGCTCATCGACCCATGGGGACGGAAACGGAAAACGCGCCACGAACCTGGTTTTCCTCATATCCACGGGCCTTGTCATCAGGATAGAGCCGGGAAAGAGCGGAGGCCACTTCCGGGCGGATTTTCGCCTCGCTCCCGTGACAGTTCAGGCACAGGGCGTTGGTGAGGATCGGCTTGAGGAACCGCAGGGATTTTGCGCCATTTTCCTCCACCACTTCCACATACGCCTCCTTCAGCGCCCCGGCGGCCAGGTCTTTGTCCATCTGCTCCAGCTTCCCCTTTTCATAATCATCCGGGGCGTTGGCGGGGTTGCGCAGTTTCAGGCTCACCCTGTGGATCATGGCGTCGCTCTCTTCGCTGATCTGGTCAGCCCTGGCCACGGCGATATCTCCACAGGCCGTCACGGCGCCGTCGAAGCCGGATGTTTTTATCGCCGCCTGCAGTTCCGTTTTCAATCCCGACCCCAATTGTTTCACCATCCCCTGGGCCTTGGCCAACGCCGCCTCTTTGGTTGTTTCGGCGCCTGCGGCGCCCGCCGCCACGAAGAAGGCCATCCCCACGGCTATCAATGAATGTCTCATCCACCACTCCTTGTTGTTTGACGGAATTCGTTTCATACCGTTCATGGTTAGTTATTTATTCGTCCAGCTCCATCCCTATCACGGACAGGGTCTCCATGAAATTGGGCTCCAGCTCCTTGAGCTTCTGATATTCCGGCGATGCCTTTTCGTAGCGGGTCATCGCTTCATACGACTTGCCCAGGTAATACCTGGTGGCGGCGTGGTTGGGGTTGATCGCCTTGGCCTTCTCCAGAAGATGCGCCGCTTTTTTCGGCAAATTCGACAGAAAATAGGCTTTCCCCAGCATCTGGTACAGCTGTCCCAGGTGGGGATCGTCCGGAGCCGACTTCAGAGCCTCGTCATAAAACCCTATCTCCTTGCCCCCCTCCTGGGTTTTATGCACCAGCCGCCCCTCGATCATCCTGGTTCGCGCGGTGAAATAGTCATCCAGCCTTTTGGCCTCTTCTTCATTGGCGTTGGTGCGCGATGATATGGGAGTGCGAAGCCTGATCATGAACCTGTAGTTTTCCCGGGATATGTTCCCACCGCTTTTCCAGTCGGGAAGCTTGGCCCCGGAAAGCGGCTTGATGGCGATCTTCCCCTTCAGCAACGCTTCTTTCAACTCCTCCTCGCTGGAGACATAGAACGACAGAAAGCTGGCCACATTGTCTCTTTCGATGAACCTGTAGGAGTCCATCATGCGTGTTAACTGTTCTTTGGTCCTGGCCAGATCAATGCGCATGCCGCTCTCCGAGCCGATAAGCAGGGCCCACCCCAGGTCCGGCGTCATCTCCGGCGCCCACAAGGAGACCGCCGGGAAGACCCTGGAGAAGGCGGCCAAGGCGGACTTGAACTGATCACCGTCATACAGGCCCATCGGAATCCACAAGGTCACCGCCCCCCCCGGATTGAGCAGTTTTTTCGCTTTCAACAGCGAATCGTAGGAAAGATGGCGCCCCATCTCCTCCGGCTTGAACACCGACGACCATAGGAATACCTGGTCGTACTGGCCTTTGGGGTTGTCGAGCCATTTGGCGGGATCGGCGTAAATGATTTTCACCCGGGAGTCCGACAACGCATTGGCGTATTTTTCCGCCACCAGCCTGGAGGCGTTGAGAACCAGGGGATTATTCATCACCACATCCACGGATTCCACTCCGTGGAAAAGCGCCGCTTCCACCGCCGCCCCAGCCCCGGGCCCCACCACCAGCGCCTTTTTGGCCGAAGGAGCGAGGATCAGGGACAGATGGGCTCGACGGGAGGCGCCGTCATCGGTCCACGCCCGCAGCAGCCCATCCTCCACCATATAACGAAAGGAGCCGTTGTATTTGGTGAAGACCTGGACATGCCCCCGATTATTGCTCTGGTCGAAAACCTTTTTTCCCCCGGTCATGGCCCCGGCCAACCTGGGCGCGACCACACCCATGGCCAACGCCAGCGTCAACACCAATATCTTTTTCACTTCGATTCTCCAGCTACAGCGATTTGCGTTTTACCGTCTCCATCTCCATCGCGCCCTTGTTCCGGATCACGCTGGCGGGGGGGTATACCCCTCGATTGACGGTGGTGTTCGGGTATATCCAGCAGTCCGACCCCACCAGGGCCCCAGGCACGACCACAGTGTTGCACCCTATCTCGGTGAAATCCCCAATGACAGCCCCCAGCTTGTTTCTTCCCGTCCTTATCATCTCCCCGGTGTGGCTGGTGGTGCTGATATTCTTTATGGTGCCGCTCAGCAACTCCTCCCTGCCGCGGAACTTCAGGTTGGCCAGCACCGTCCCAGCCCCCAGGTTGCAATACGAGCCCACCACCGAATCCCCCAGATAGTTGAAGTGCCCGGCGTTGGAGTGGTCCATGATTATGGAGTTCTTCACCTCCGTGGCGTGCCCTATCACGCACGAGTCCCCCACGATAACTCCACCGCGGATGTATGCTCCGTGGCGGATCTCGCAGCGCTCGCCGATGACGCAGGGGCCTTTTATCACCGCGCCGGTCTCCAATATGGTGCCGGGGCCGATATATATCTTCAGGTCGCTGTCGCACACCGGGGCGTGGGCATAGGCGGTCCTCATTATCATTATGGACCGGTCCTCGCTTTCCCCATCCGGCATGGGAGCGGAGTTGAAAAAGAGGAACTTCTCGAAATCCCCCGGCAACGAGCCGCGCTTGGCGCACACAAAATCGTCCACCATCTTCTCTACGGAGTCCAGGGCGGACCAAGGCTCATCACCGGCGCGAATGTCGTCTATAAAAACAAACTCGTTCTTGTCCGTATAGTATTCGGAAAACTTCATCAATCCTCCTTCCAACTGGATAATAGCCATTGGCCCCGCTGGGCCAGCTGCGCGCCAGGCCGGGGTATTGTTATCAGGCCTTGCCTGGCCGCCTCCACTAAAAGCCGATCATATTCCCGCTCCTCCAGTCCGGCCACCGGCTCCTGGGGCGCCTGCCCCTGGGCCTGGATCAGCCCCAGCAGCTCCATCTCCGCCGCTCCCATCCCCTCCTCCGGGTTCTTGATGGCAAGCATCAGCATGGCGGCCAGCTCCTCCCCCAGCCCCTCCAGCTTTTGGGAAAGCCGCAACGGCCCCCGCAGGCTCACGCCGGTCTTGTCCTCCGTTCCGGAGGACCGGATGAACACCGAGGCCACATGGGCCTTTTCTTCCGCTATTTTAATATACAACATGTCAGGCTCCTCCGGCCGGATCATCTGGGAAAGGGCCAGAGGGGGCGTCTGGTTTTCGGCCCATCGGGCGACGATATTCTCCGCCTGCTTCCATGGCTCCAGGCCCCGCCGCCACCGGGATTTATCCACGTGAAAAACATACAGCGTCTTTTTGAATCCCGGTTCGTATACACTCATCAGGATCCCCCCCATAATCCCGGAGAGGACCACAGAGGTGTTGAGCAGGCATTTGAATCCATTGCCGTGATAGACCGGCGTCACGGCGCCGTCACGGCGGGATAGAAACCCGTTGGTGATGGAGTGTCCGCTCTCCTCCCCGCCGACAAAAAGCGGTGGCTCGATCCGGGCGAAGTCGATCTTCCCCTGGTCCAGGATCCGCTCCAGCATGTCGGCGCCCAGGGCGCCTTGCTCCACGTGGCGCTCCACCTGGTCGACAACCTGGGCGTCGCCACAGCGGCGAGTCAGCTCCAGCGCCGCTTTCATGAGTATCCACTTGTCCCCCACGGCGGCAAGCTCCGTCCTGTATCCCATCCCCTCCGCCGCCAGGCCGGTGTTCAGGTCGCTCTCCACTGTGTTGACGAATTGCCTTTCCCCATCGGCGCTCCGCAGGCCCCAGGCCATGATCATGGAGGTGTCGTCGCCGGTGAGGACCCGGGCGATGTCGCGCAACGGGTCGTATATGATCATGTACAGCCGGTCGCCATCCCCATCGAACACGGCGCCCCAAACATGCTCGCTGGCGCCATTGCGGCCCAGCTCGAATATGGCGGCCACCGCCAGGTTTTCGTGGAACCGTCCCCCTGGCCCCATCATTTGCGCCGTTATCTCCCCGACACCCTCCAGCTCCGCCACGCCGCATTTATGGTTCACGGAGCCGTCCAGAAGCTGGTTCACCACCACAGCCCGTCCAAATCCGGCCTGGATGTATGTTTCCTTCCCCACAGGCGCCATGGCGCCGTT
>JAOUPQ010000236.1 GCA_029879765.1 Nitrospinota bacterium
CTCCTCCCAAGGCCCCATCCGGATCGCCCCAAAAGCGGTGGTGGACTGCACGGGAACCGGCAACATGGCCTATCTGGCTGGCGCTGCGCTTTATCTGCCCGACCATAGCCGACAGTTGGCCGCTTATGCCGTGCGCCTGCAGGGGGCAGTGGACCCGGCCGAGCCATTGGGGGTGAAGGTGGCCTATCACCTTGCCAGGGGAGCGGTTGATTGTCGCTTCCCCAACGCTTTCCGGTTCACTCATTTCACCCCCGGCGACCCCGACGAGGAATCATTGCTCAAGTTCAGCGTGGACACCACAGAGGCAAATTACCAATCCGGAAAAATAGCGGAGTTCGTCGAGGAAGCGATCCACTATCTGTCCGACAAAATACCATCCTTCGCCAGCCTGGAGGTCTCCGCCATTTCCGATGGAGTCGTCGAGCGAGAGGAAGGCGCAATAGTGGGAGAATACACACTGACCGAGGATGACATTCTTTCCGCGAGAAAATTCCATGACGGCGTGGCCAAAAACTCCTGGCCCATGGAGATATGGGACCGCCATAATGGGCCGACCTATGACTATTTGCCAGACGGAGCCTGTTACGAAATACCCGCCCGCTGCCTCAAGGCCCTGGGGATGAATAACCTTTTTTGCGGCGGCAGAATTGTTTCGGCCACGGGCCGGGCTTTCGCCTCCACCAGGGTGATGGGCGCATGCCTGGCCACAGGGGAGCAGGCCGGAATTCTGGCGGCCTCCTGCGGCACAGGTTAGCCCTGTGGAATCGGGTTTTTGTTGGGATTTGGTTGTATTTTGCTGTTTGGTTATGCTCTGCGGTGGGATATCATATCCGTTTGACGCTGTGGCCATGCGGCGCGGGATTTCCGGCCCCCTGGATAGGGCCGCTTATGGCCCATGGCAACATTAATATTTCCTGGCGGCGGGGCTGATCGGCTTCTTCACCGTCCGGGCGTGAGGTTTAATATATGCGACTGTTGATCATATACCCCAAATGGCGCAAGCTTCGGCGCCAGACCGAATTTCACCTTCCCCCTCATGGGCCTGTCTGTTTCGCCTCTGCCCTTGGGGATGATGTCCAGGTTTCGTTTTGCGACGAGAATGTGGACGTCATCGACTTCGACCAGGGGGTAGACATGGTGGCCATGTCTGTGATGCTCACATGCCAGATTCAGCGGGCATGGGAGATCGCCGGGGAATTTCGGCGCAGGGGGACGCCGGTGATTTTTGGCGGGATCGGGACGATGCTGCATTTCGAGGAGACCCTGGAGCACGCGGACGCGGTGTTTCTGGGGGAGGCGGAGACGCATATCGGCCATGTGCTGGAGGATTACAAGCGGGGGAAGCTGAAAAAACTATATGACATGCGCGGCCAGCTGCCCGACACTTCGCTGATCAAACCTGCCCGGCGGGATATCCTTAATCGGGAGCGGTACAACTACCGGGGTGTGCAGATGGTGGATCTGGTGCACGCTTCCCGGGGATGCCGGTTCAAATGTTTCCCCTGCTCCACCCCCTATCTGGGCGGCGTCAATTTTCGCCCCCGTCCCATCGACCAGGTGGTGGAGGAGTTGGAGGGGATAGAAAACAACCGTCTCTTCTTCGTGGACAATTCGCTGGGGCAGGATGACCAGTGGGAGAAGGACCTGTTCCGGGCGATCACACCCTTGAAGAAAAAATGGATCTCCCACCCCATCAAGGATGACGACGAGATTCTGGACCTGGCCGCCGAGTCCGGCTGCTGGTATGTGTATCAGGCGATCATCGACACGTCGGACCATATACGCAAACGGGTGCTGCGGCTCAAGGAGCGGGGCATCGGCGTGGAGGGGACTATACTGCTGGGCCTGGATATGCACGACGAGGATTATATCAGGCGTCTTGTGGACTTTCTGCTGGAGCTGGATCTGGATCTGGCGGAGTTCACGGTGCTGACTCCGTTTTTGCACACCCCCATATACGAGGAGTTGCGCCGGGATGGGCGGATTCTGCATTCGGACTGGAAGCGCTACACCACCGATGAGGTGGTGTTCCAGCCGGCGAAGATGTCCGCTGGCAAGCTGGCGGAGATGTACGAGTGGGCGTGGGAACACTTTTATCAGGACAAGAGCCAGGAGATCCGCATGGCCAACCTTTTCATGAAGGTGGCCAAGAAGGAGATGGCCCAGGGGACTTATCGCTTGCGCAAGGAGGGCTCCGCCCGCCGGTGGAGGACGCCTGCATGAGAGTCTTGATGGTTTCCTCCAACACCACGCTGGAGCCCTATCCTGTATATCCCCTCGGTTGCGGCATGGTGACTGCTGCTCTGGCCAGGGCGGGGCATGAGGCGCGCCAGTTCGATTTTCTTCACTCCGGCTCTTCGCTGACGGCGCTGGAGGATGCGGTCCGGAAATTCGATCCGGAGCTGATCGGCATATCCATACGCAACGTGGACAACGTCAACTACATGAACACCCAGTTTTACATCGACAACGTGCGGACGATGGTGGAGACCATGCGCAAGGCGGCGGGGTGCAAGATCGTATTGGGTGGGCCCGGCTTTTCGCTGATACCGGGGCCCATCCTCGAACGGGTGGGCGCCGATTACGGGATCATCGGCGAAGGAGAGGCGCTGATGGTGGAGCTGGCCGGGAACGCCAGCCGTGGCGTTTATCCGCAAGAGCGGCTGCTGGGCCCGGAGACCCGGCTTGTGCGCGGAGAAATCCCCCCGGCCCTTTATGACGAAGAGATTATGAAGTTTTACGCCCAAAGCGGCGGCATCGCCTCGGTGCAAACCAAGCGCGGCTGCGCCCACAGATGTGTATACTGCTCATACCCCGTGCTGGAGGGGAAACAGATCCGCCAGCGGGACGCGGCGGCGGTGGTGGACGATGTGGAGTTTTTGACCAGGGAACGCAACGCGAAGCTGATCTTTTTCATCGACTCCGTTTTCAACGACGATGAAGGGGCGTATATGGAAGTGGTGCGGGAGCTGGAGAAACGCGAACTGGATATCAAGTGGACAGCGTTTTTCAAGCCCTCTGGCCTGACGGAGCAGAACGTGGCCCTGATGAAGAAGACCGGTCTTGTGTCGGTGGAGGTGGGGGCGGACGCGGCGTGCGACACAACGCTCAAAAAGATGGGGAAGGATTTTCTGTTCGAAGACATCATCCGCGCCAACGACCTGTTCGCCGCCCACGGGGTGGCGTCGGCCAACTTTTTCATGTTCGGCGGCCCCGGGGAGACGGAGCAGACAGTCCACGAGGGGATCGCGAATATCCGTGGCCTGAAAAACTGCGTGGCCATAATGTTTATGGGCATAAGGATTCTTCCCGACACGGCCCTGGCCAGGATCGCCCAGCAGCAGAAGATCATCAGCGCCGACGACAACCTCTTCGGCGTCACATATTACTTTTCCCCGGAGATTCAAAAGGATTGGCTGGAGAAAACCCTGACCGAGGGCTTCGCGGGCCAGCGCCATTGCATCTTCCCCCCCGATTCCAAGACCGACTCGCTGCGGATGCTCCACAAGATGGGATACTCCGGTCCTTTGTGGGATCTTCTTTATGCGCCCAGATCCCCCCGGGCCCGACCGCCCAGGGAAAACGCGGCCACAAAAGGTTAGTGTGAGCGCTTCGGCCCCGCAGGCGGCGGTGTGGGTCGCCATTCCCGTGTACAACAACAGCGCCACTGTGCGCCGGGTGGTGGTGGATTGCCTGGCCATTATCGGGCGGGTGGTGGTGGTGGACGATGGGAGCGACGACTCGGATATGGCCGCGCTGCTGGCGGGGCTGGATATCACCCTGCTGCGCCATGAAAAAAACATGGGGAAAGGGAGCGCCATCCTGACCGCCTCGCGCCATGTCCAAGGGCAAGGGGGCGTGTACATGATAACCATCGACGCCGACGGCCAGCACCACCCGGAAGATATCAGAAAGTTTATTCCCCTGCTTCCCGCCGACGGCCATAAGATGATAGTGGGGAGCCGGGACTTTGGTGGCCCAAACATAGGGCCGGGCAGCCGGTTTGGCCGACGCTTCGCCAACTTCTGGATGAAGCTGGAGACGGGAGTTTATGTGGACGACTGCCAGAGCGGGTTCCGGGCATATCCGGTCCAATACCTGAACCAGATCACATTTCATCGCCAGTATTACGACTTCGAGGCCGAGGCCCTGGCCCGCATGTCGTGGGCCGGGATACAGATCGAGGGGGTGGATATCGGCGTGACTTATCCGCCCAAGGGCCAGAGGGTCTCCCACTTTCGCCCATTCATGGATAACCTGCGGTTGACCCTGACCCATAGCCGGCTGATCGGCCGACGGCTTCTGCCCATTCCCCACAAAACTTTTTTCAGGCAAGAGCCGGTGGATTACAAATCGCTGCTCCACCCGGTGAAGCTTATCCGCGCGCTGCTCAGGGAAAACGCCACCCCCGAAGGATTGGCCGCCTCTGCCGCCGTGGGGATATTCCTGGCCACGTTGCCTTTGCTTTTCTTCCATTCGGTGGCGATCCTCTATGTGGCCTCCCGGCTGAACCTGAACAAGCTTCTGGCCTTCAACGTCCAGCATATCTGCATGCCGCCGGTGGTTCCGGCCCTTTGCATCGAAATCGGGTACTACATCAGAAACGGAACCTGGCTCACCGACCTTTCCCATGAAACCGTCTTCATCCAGTTCGGCGACCGTTTGCTCGAATGGCTTATCGGCTCGCTGATCGTGGGCCCGGTCCTGGCCATCCTGGCCGCGGTGTTTTTCTATTTTCTGGCCCTGGGGGCGAAAAGATGGAAAGCCACCCGCCCATGACCACCCGCGCCG
>JAOUPQ010000237.1 GCA_029879765.1 Nitrospinota bacterium
ATAAGAAAAAGAACGGCCGACTGCTGGATGGCCGTATCTGGGACCAGATGCCGATAACCTATAAATGAAAATACTGCTTCTCTCGCCCCAGCCTTTCTTCGAGGTGCGGGGCACGCCGATCAACGTACGGCTGATGGCCGTTTCCCTGGCGGAGCTGGGCCACCAGGTGGATATCCTGGCGTATCCCTTCGGCGAGGAGGTGTCGATACCGAATGTGGAAGTCCACCGTGTTTTCAAAATCCCCGGCCTGCCCAAAGCCCCCATCGGCCCCTCCCTTGTGAAGATCATCAACGACGCACTCATGGCCCCCAAGGCGGCGTGGATGCTGGCTTTCGGGGGATACGATGTGGTCCACGGCGTGGAGGAGGCGGGGAT
Source organism: Nitrospinota bacterium (assembly GCA_029879765.1). Taxonomy (GTDB): domain Bacteria; phylum Nitrospinota_A; class UBA7883; order UBA7883; family UBA7883; genus JAOUMU01. The sequence continues at coordinate 376 of JAOUPQ010000237.1, forward strand.
CATGGCATGGGCCCTAGCCAAGATCTTCCGTGTTCCATACATCTTCGATATGGACTCCCACATGACCGACCAGCTTCGATACTCCGGATTCCTGGGCAACCGGCTGATCCTAGCCGTGGCGGAAAAGCTGGAAAGCGCCGCCATCGCCAAAGCCGCCTCGGTGATCACGGTCTGCCCATACCTCACCGACATCGCCAGAAAATACACCACCCCGGACAAGGTTCATCAGGTGGAGGATATCCCCCAATCTTTCCCACACCCCCCGGAGGAGCTGACCCCGGTGTCGTTGCGCGCGGAGCTGGACATCCCCCACGACGCGCCGGTGATCCTGTATACCGGCAATCTGGAAAAGTATCAGGGGGTGGATCTTATGCTGGAGGCGGCGGCGGAAGTGGTCAAATCCAATCCGGATGCCCGGTTCGTCATCGCCGGGGGGGACGCGGGGAAAGTGGAGCGCTATCGGGCCATGGCCCGACGTCTGGGGGTGGACCAGAGTGTGGTTTTCGCCGGAGCCCGGCCGCTTTCGCACATGCCGGTGTTCCACGAAATGGCGGACATCCTGCTCTCTCCCAGGCTGGGAGGGACCAATACACCGCTGAAGATATACACCTATCTGGCCACGGGCAAGCCGGTGGTGGCCACGGACCTGCCCACCCACACCCAACTGCTGACAAAAGAGGTGGCCGTGCTGGCCAGGCCTGAAAAGGTGGAATACGCCGCCGCCTTGGTGTTATTATTAGAAGACAAGACCCTGCGGGAGAAGATCGGCCACAGTGGCCGTAGGTTTGTGGAGGAAAACTACAACCCCGCCTCCTTCAGGCGCAAGATGGAATCGGCCTACGAAGCCGTCGAAGTGACGAACGGTTAATCCCAGGAACACTCCGCCGCTTTTTTTACGACTCTGCGGCGCTGATAATTTATTGATGAAATTCGCCAAGCATATAGCCAACCTGGCCCGGTTCAAGATGGGGGCCACCCGCCCCTCCTGCGGGCCGATGAAGGTGCAGTGGGAGCTGACATACAACTGCAACCTGCGCTGCCTCCACTGCCAGATATGGAAAATCCCCGCCGAGGAGAACGCGAGAAACACCCTCTCCCTGGAACAGCAGAAGAGGATCGTGGATGACCTGGCGGCCAACGATGTGGGGCATATCTCCTTCTCCGGAGGGGAGATGTTTCTGCAGAAGAGCGTCTTCGACCTGATAGCCCATGCAAAAAGCCTGGGGATGAAGGTGGGGGGCAACTCCAACGCGTACCTGATCAGCGAGGAGATCGCCGGCAAAATCGCCGACTGCGGGCTGGACATGCTGTACGTCTCGCTGGATGGAGACAACGCCGCCACCCACGACCATATCCGCGGGGTGGAGGGCGCCTTCCAACGAGCGCTGGCGGGTGTGGCCAACGTGAAAAAGGCCAGGCCGGAAATCAAGGTGTTCTTCAACCTGACGGTGAACTCGAAGAATGTGGAGCAGCTCACCGGCGTGGCCAGGGTGGCCAGGGAAGCGGGCGCCGCCGGGATCACCATCGAGATGACCAACACCTTCGACAAATACTCCCCTGCCCGAGACCTTATCCTGTCCCAGGGGCAGATCCCCATTTTGAAGGAGCAGATACGTCGGCTGTTCGAGGAGTATGGAGACATGCTCCCCCATCCGCCGGGATACTTTGATGAGTTCGAGACCTATCTAAACAATCCGGAAAGCCTGTACAGATATCGATGCGTCGCCGGGACGGTCTCCGCCCAGATACACCCCAATGGCGACCTGTTCCCCTGCCCCGTGGCATTCAAGAGGATCGGGAATCTGGCCGAGAAATCCTTCGGTGAGCTATGGTACTCCGGCGAGGCGGACGACCTGCGCCTGGACATCAAGGAAGGGCGCCACCCCATCTGCTGGGTCACCTGCGTCAGCCCGCTGAACCTGTATCTAAGCTACCTAACTCCCACCCGCTGGCCCAAACTGCTGCAACCCAAGACCCTGGGCCACATCCTCTCCAAGATATAACCATGGGCAAGCTTTCCGATATCATCCGGCTTTCCAGACTGTACACCGCATACCTTCGCAGGAGCGAAACGGTGGCCCAGTTGCCCACCCGGGTGTGGATAGAGCCCACGCCGTCTTGCAACTTCAGCTGTGGCCATTGCCCCAACGGGATGGAAACCAGGTTCCCCACCGGCCTGATGAGGATGGAGCTGTTCCGGTCCATTGTGGACCAGCTGGAAGGCGCCACCCAGGAGGTGAACCTGTTCCACCGGGGTGAGTCGCTGATCCATCCGGACCTGGCGGAGATGGTGGCGTATTGCGCCACCAGAGGGATGAAGACCAGGCTGCACACCAACGCCGGGCTGATGACCCGCCAACGCGCCGATGACCTGATCAAGGCCGGACTCAGCTACATTTCCTTCTCTGTGGATGGATACACAAAGCCCGTGTACGACAAGGCGCGCCTGGGGGGGGATTTCGACGAGACCATGGCCAACATCCACGGTTTTCTGCAGGCCAAGAAAGAGCTGGGCAACGGCAAACCTTTCACCATTGTCCAGGTGATGGAGATCGGCGAGAAACCGGAAGGGGTGGAGCTGCGCCGCCAGCAGTTCCGACAGCGGTTCGACAACCTGCCCCTGGACCGATTCGTCACCCGCACCCCCCACAACTGGGCGGGCGACGCCCAGGAGTTCGGCCATGGAGTGGCGGATGAACCGGGACGAAAGAAGTTCACGCCCTGCACTTTCCTGTGGTATTCCATGGCCATATTCTTCGATGGAACAGTGGCCCCCTGCCCCCAGGACTTTTTCGGCAAGCTCAAGGTGGGGGACGCTTCCCGCGACCCTGTGGCCCGCATATGGAATGGCGAACCGATCCGGCGGTTGCGCTCCCTGATGAAAGCGCAAAACGTGGAGGATCTTGTCCCCTGCCGCACATGCGACATCCTGACACGAAAGACCTTCATGGGGGTTCCCTCCAACTACCTGTCCACTTTTCTTAAGGACAATCTGCTGGTCCGGTGAGCGAAAAGAAAAAGGGGTGCAAAGATTGCCCGGAAGAGGAGACTGACGCCGCCAGCCGCGCGCCAGAAGGAGTGGCCAAAGCGGGAGCGGGGAAAGCCCTGGTCACAGGCGCAGGAGGCTTTGTCGGACGCAGGCTGTGCCAGGCGCTGCATGACCGGGGAGTTGGCGTGCGGGCGCTGGTTCGCGATTCCCGGCACGACCAGTTCTTCCAGAGCCTGGGCGCCCAGATTTGCGTGGGGGACCTGACCGACCCGGAAGTGGCCCCATGGGCTGTGGATGGAGTCGATGGAGTGTTCCACCTGGCCTCCATCGTGCAAGGGCAGGAGCTGGATGACGCCGACTTCTGGGAGGTGAATTACAGCGCCACCAAGCGGCTTTTGCATGCGGCCAAACGCACCGGGGTCAAAAGATTCCTCCACTGCTCCACCACGGGGGTAATGGGAAATATCACAAACCCGCCCGCCGATGAAACCGCCCCTTACAACACGGAGGACATATATCAGATCACCAAGGCCGAAGCGGAGAAGCTGGCCCTGGAGTTCGGCGCCGCCCATGGGATGGAGGTGACGGTGGTCCGCCCCGGCGCGGTGTATGGCCCTGGCGACGGACGCCTGCTGAAACTGTTCCGCATGGCCGGGGGGGGAAGATTCCCCATCATCGGGGATGGCGCCACCCTGATCCATCCTGTGTATGTGGATGATCTGGTGGAGGGGATGATCCTGGCCTATGAAAAACCGGAGGCCGCCGGAAGGGTGTATATCCTGTGCGGCGAGGCGCCGGTGAGCGTGCGTCACTGGGCGGAAGTGATCGCCCAGGCGGCGGGAGGAAAACTGCGAAGCGTCACCGTGCCATACCTGCCGGTGCGCCTGGCGGCGGCCATCATGGAGGCCACCTTGGTCCCTATTGGCATCAAACCTCCGTTGTTCGGCCGCCGGGTCGATTTCTATATCAAGACCCGGGCTTTCTCCATCGCCAGAGCCCGGGAGGAACTGGGCTATTCCCCGGCGGTGGGGTTGGAGGATGGGGCGGCGCGAACCCTGGCCTGGTACAGAGAACAGGGATTGATACCCTGCCCATAGTCCCCGAATCTTTGGCGACAGAGTTATCCATGCAAGCGCCTGGCCGGAGCGAAATTCACAGCCGCCATCAAATATAAATCCCCCGAGCCATGGGGCCCGGGGGACTGGAAAACTACTGGTCGACTTTCTTCATGCCTACTTGACGGTGAAGCTGCGGCTTTCCGATTCGATCTGGCCTCCGTCGCGGCCGTCGTCGGCGATGACTTTCCACTGGTAATCGCCCGGCGCCAGACCCAGGTTCTCGCGGCAATGCGCCTCTGGCCCGGCGGCGGCACAACTGCTAACCGTCACCCCCGAAGAGCT
>JAOUPQ010000238.1 GCA_029879765.1 Nitrospinota bacterium
CTGGGCGATTCTTTCCTTATAGCTTTCGATGGCCTGACGCTCCCCCGCCAGATCCTGCTTCAGCATCTCCAGGCTATCGGCGGAGGTGAGGGTCTTTTCGGCCCTGGCGACGGGGACCCCCCCCAGATAGTCCACCTGCTCGGAGAGCATGATGGCGTGGGCCAGTTCCTCGTTGGCGTGGACCAGCAGCTCCTTTTGTATCGATTCATACTTGGCCCCGGTGATCACGGCCGCGTGCTGCACGTATTGTATGGCGGCGGCGTATTCCCACTCGATATCCTTATTCAATAGATCCAGAAGCTCTTTTTTTGTAACGGCCATTTCCTTCTCCTGTTGTATGTCTGTATCAAGATTAACAGAAGCCGGGCCGGAGGGGAATACCGATAGGAAGATGATCACTGACAGGAGGTTTATCCGGGACAAGGGCATGGATCCTGGCCGACCAGAATACGCCCCCACAGTTTTTCCGATAAATTCCTTTACAACCTGCCCTGATTTCTGATAAAAATGCTGGGTTGACAGGAACTTAAGAACAAGAAAGAAATAGAGGCAAAGGGACATGAGCGTGCAGAAGGAGCGGAAACAGGAGATTATCACCCAATTCCGCACCAACGAAAAAGATACAGGCTCTCCGGAAGTGCAGATAGCCATACTTTCGGAGCGGATCAAAAACCTTACGGAGCATTTCAAGACTCATGGTAAGGATCACCACTCCCGCTTGGGCCTGTTGAAAATGGTCAACAAGCGAAGAAAGCTGCTCGATTATATCAAGGATCACAAGGATTTCGAGCGCTACAACAAAATCCGTGAGGCCATGGGGCTGCGCAAATAGCGCTGTCCCTGGCTTCTCATCCGGTCTTTGCTCCAATTGTGCTGATTATAGTCGCAGTTCTGTCATTTAGCGCCACGCCATCGCTGGCCTGCGCCCATCCCATGCCTCAACGTAACCAGGAGATCTAAAAGAACATGCAAGCAGAAAGAATCGAAGTTGACATCGATGGAAGGACATTTTTCATCGAAACCGGCATTTTGGCCAAACAGGCCGCCGGAGCCGTGGTGGTGGGCCTGGAGGAGACTCTTCTCCTATGCGCCACATCCGCCGAAGAAAAAGCAAAGGAAGGATTCGATTTCCTTCCTCTGACTGTGGACTACAGGGACAAGACAGCCGCAGCCGGAAGAATTCCAGGAGGCTTTTTCAAAAGAGAGTCCCGCCCCTCGGACCGGGAGACCATCACATCCCGCCTGGTGGACCGGTCGATCCGGCCCATGTTCGCCGATGGATACTCCAATGAGACACAGATACTGATAAACCCCCTCTCTTTCGACTTCGAAAACGAGACAGAAGCCCTGGCCATCACTTCGGCCTCAGCTTCCTTGATGGTCAGCCATCTGCCTTTCACCGAGCCGATTTCCGGTGTCCGGATCGGCAGGGAAAACGGAAACTTCATTATTTTCCCCACCATCAAGCAGATGGAGACTTCCGACCTTAACCTGGCCCTCTCCGGAACGGAAGAGTCACTGGTTATGGTGGAAGGGGGCGGCGGCGAGATCTCCGAGGAAGATCTGGTGGAGGCTCTTAAATTCGGCCATGAGTGGATCAAGAAGCTTTGCGTGGCCCAGAAGGAACTGGCGGCGAGAATCGGAAAACCAAAAATGGTTGTCCCTGCCCCGGAGGAAAAGCCGGAAACCGCGGAAATTTTCGCCAAGGTGGAAGAGGGCCTTAAGACCGCTCTGCACACTTCCGGCAAGTTCGAACGCAAGAACGCGCTCAAGACCTTGCGCGACGAGGCCATAGCCCAGATCATGGGAGACTCCGATGACGAGGTAAAGAAGACCAATCTGAAGAACGGTTTTGAAAAGATACAGAAAAAGTTCGTCCGCCACATGATCCTGGAAGAAGGAATCCGCGCCGACGGCCGGAAGACCAACGAGATAAGGGACATCACCATCGCGGTGGACGCGCTCCCCAGGACCCATGGCTCCTGCCTGTTCACCAGGGGGGAGACCCAGGCGCTGGTGACCACCACCTTGGGCACCAGCTCTGACGAGCTGACCATCGACAACCTGGAAGGCCGCTCCATCCGCAGGTTCTTCCTGCACTACAACTTCCCCGGCTTCTGCGTGGGAGAGGTCAAAAGGATGATGGGCGCCAGCCGACGGGAGATCGGTCATGGATCGCTGGCGGAAAGGGCCATCGAAAGGGTCATTCCTGAAAACGAGAAATTCCCATATACCATCCGCGTGGTTTCGGAGATCCTGGAGTCCAACGGATCCTCCTCCATGGCCACGGTTTGCGGCGCTTCGTTGAGCCTGATGGACGCCGGTGTGCCGATCACCGCCCCGGTGGCGGGCATCGCCATGGGATTGGTGATGGAAGAAGGGAAGACCGCCGTTCTGTCCGATATCCTGGGCATGGAAGACGCCCTGGGAGACATGGACTTCAAAGTCGCCGGCACCCGCAAAGGTATCACCGCCGTGCAGATGGATATAAAACTGGAAGGTGGCCTGGACGTGGAGCTTATGAAGCGTGCCCTGACTCAGGCCAAGGAGGGGAGATTCCACATTCTGGACAAGATGGACGAGGCGATCTCCAAGCCCCGCGAGGAGCTGAACCCCAACGCCCCCAGGATCCACACCCTCAAGATCAGCCCGGAAAAGGTGCGAGAGCTTATCGGCCCAGGCGGCAAGGTGATCAAGGGAATCGTGGCGGACACCGGATGCCAGGTGGATGTGAACGACGCCGGCGAGGTGAAGATATTCTCCGCCAACACTGAAAAGCTGAAAGAAGCGATCCAGATGGTGGAAAACATCACCCAGGAAGCCCAGGTGGACAAAATCTATGATGGCATAGTGCGCAGGATCGCCGACTTCGGCGCCTTCGTGGAGATATTCCCCGGCACCGACGGCCTTTTGCACATCAGCCAGATCGCCGAATTCCGACTGGAAAACGTGGAGGATGTCTTCGCCATTGGAGACCGAATCCCCGTCAAGGTTATCGAGGTGGATCCCAGCGGCAAGATAAGGCTCTCCTACCGCGAGGCGGTGGCGGGCACGGATAAGGAACTGCGCGAGCCTCCGGTTGGCGCCAGAAGCGGCGGCGGTGGTCGCAAGCCTTCCGGTGGGGGTGGCTCTTCCCGGGGCGGACGCGAAGGACGCGACGGGCGAGAAGGACGTGACGGGCGAGACGGGCGTGACGGTAGAGGCCCGCGGCGTTAACGGGATAACGGTAGTCTGCGAAAGAATACCGTTTTTCCAGTCGGTTTCGTTCGGGATCTGGGTTCTTGCCGGATCCCGGGACGAAACGGATAAAAATTCAGGCGTTTCACACTTTCTGGAGCATCTTGTCTTCAAGGGCTCCGAAAGTAAAAACGCTGCCCAGATCGCCGTGGAAATCGACGAACTGGGCGGCAATGTGGAAGCTTTCACCACTCGGGAATCCACCTGCTTTTCCGCCCATGTGGTTTCCCAGCGCCTGGAGAGGGCGTTTTCCCTGCTGGCGGAAATGATGCTCGACTCCACCTTCCCCCCCAACGAGATCGAACTGGAACGCAGGGTGATCCTGGAGGAAATCCGGTCGGTGGATGACAGCCCCGCCGAACTGGCCTTCGAGAGCCTGTATCAGAAACGCTTCCCCAACCACCCCCTGGGTCGCTCCATCACTGGCCCCGCCAGCGCTGTGAACAGGGTGAGCCGGGAGGATCTATACAGCTTCCGCCAGACCCACTACACTCCACCGGCCATTGTGGTGGCCGCCTGTGGAGATGTGAACATAGACCAGCTGGCCGCCCTGGTGAGCAGCCACCTGGGGCGCCTGGCCCCGGCAAACGGCCTGAAAAAGCCCACCCCACCCCTCCCCATGGCCGCTGTCGATTACATTCCAAAGGAGATCGAGCAGGCCCATATCCTGGCGGCGGGACCTGGGCTTTCCATCACCGACGACCGCAGAATGGCCTCCATGCTTCTCAACATAATTTTCGGGGGTGGTGTTTCTTCCCGGTTGTTCCAGAACATCAGGGAAAGAAGGGGGCTTGCCTATTCCATATACAGCTTCCAGGACCGGTTTTCGGATTGCGGATTATCCGGGGTGTACGCCGCCAGCGCTCCGGAATCGATCCATGAAATCTGGCGGGTCACTCTGGAGGAGATGGACGCCATTTGCTCCTCCACCGTGGCCCCTGCCGAACTGGAGAGGGCCAAGGCCCAGGTGGAGGACAACCTGCGGCTTTCCTATGAGTCTTTGGATTCGCGAGTGTCCCAGATCGCCGGGCAGATGGCGTACCACCGCCGCATTTTCTCCATGGAGCAGACATTGCACGATATCCGCGCCGTCACAGCCGAGGATGTGCGGACTATGGCGGGGGAACTTTTTGGCGACCCCTCCTGCTTCACCACCCTGGTGGTGGGCCCCAAAAACGCGCGGGAGCTTTGCCTTTCCGGGTTATAGAAGACTACCTTCGCATGCTCTCCATCAGGTCCTGGCGCCGGACGGCGTACTGGGCCCTGTCTTTGCGGTATAACTCCAGCGCCTGATGGAATTTTTCCTCCTGGGATGGGTTCATGAACAGGTGATGGGGCCTGCCCAGCTCCACCAGGGCGATGGCCTTGTCCAGAAAGATGTCGCAGTGGGGGCATATGGAGCCGCAGCAGTTGGCCACCAGGTCCTCCTCGACGCCCAGATACTCGGCCACTTCCCTGCTCGCCCCCTCCTCGTCATCCTTCCCGGC
>JAOUPQ010000239.1 GCA_029879765.1 Nitrospinota bacterium
TTTCGAGGTGATCCCGGCCGAATCCGCCGAAGATGCGCTCAGCGCCCTGTCCGAGTCTCCTGCTGATATCATCATCCTGGACTGGATGCTGCCGAAAATGTCCGGGATCGAGCTTTTGACAAAACTGAAAAGCACCTCCATGTGGCGTTCCATCCCTGTGATCATGGTCACGGTCAAGGAGAACATGTCCGACGGTGAGGAGGGGCTGGCGGCGGGAGCCCACGATTTTATCAAAAAGCCTGTGGACAGGGTGGAGTTTCTGGCCCGGGTTCATGCGGCGATCCGCGAAAAGCAGATCATGGAAAGACTGGAGAACTCCAACAAGGAGCTTATCCAGCTTTGTCAGATGAAGGACGAGTTTTTGTCCATGGTCTCCCACGACATACGAACCCCTTTGAATTCCATCGTGGGATTCGCCGATTTTTTGCTGGAAGCGAAAATGGGGGAACTGAACGAAAAGCAGGCGCGCATGGTGGATGTGATCAAGAAATCGGCCAGGACACAGCTTTCCCTGGTGGAGAATCTGCTGGAAGTGGCGCGGCTGAACTCGGGGCGCGTGGTGCTGAAGCTGCGCAAGGCGGATCTGACCGGTATCGCCCAGGAATGCTTCGACGGCATCCTTCCCAATGCGGAAAAGAAGGATATCAATTTTATTTTCAGCGCTTCGGGAGAAGTGGTGCCCGTGATGGTGGATGACCAGCGTATATCCCAGGTGGCCAACAACCTGATTTCCAACGCTTTGAAGTTCACCCCCAGGGGAGGGCGAGTGGAAGTGGCCGTTTTCCGGGAACCTACGGGGGGGGTGTTATGCGTTCGGGATTCCGGGCCCGGCATCCCCGATGAGGAACGCCACAAGCTTTTCAACCGCTTCGAGCAGACCAGGATAAAATCCACCTCCGGGGAGAGCGGATTCGGGCTGGGACTGGCTATTGTCAAAAACATCGTGGACATGCATAACGGGCGAGTGTGGGTGGAGAGCCGGGCGGGCCAAGGCGCCGAGTTTTTTGTGCTGCTTCCTTTCAGTGAACACCCCATGCGCAACTGATATCATGTTATTTTAATGTAACTCAAACATTAGCTAACCCGCGACCGAGAGGTGATATGTCCGCAGATAAAATACCGCTGATCCTTGTGGTGGATGACGAGGAAGACAACCTGATGGTGCTCAAGGGGCGCCTGGGGCGACGAGGCTTCGAGGTGGTGTGCGCCCAAAGCGGCCCGGAGGGGTTGAAGCTTCTGGAAAGCGTGTCGCCGGATCTTGTGCTGCTGGATGTGATGATGCCCGGCATGGACGGGATCGAGACTCTGAAAAAAATGAAGGAGATCTATTCCGGCGAATTCCTCCCCATTCTGCTGCTCACCGCCAAGGACGACAAGGAATCGCGAATAGCGGGCCTGGAGGCCGGCGCTGACGACTATATCGGCAAACCTTTCGATATCGATGAGCTCAACGCCAGGATCAACGCCATGTTGAGGATAAGGACCCTGTCCCAGGCGCTGGAGGATACGGAGTGGGAGGTCCGGCGGCTTACCACGGAGCTTAAGGGGCAGTATAAATTCGAAAACATCACCGGCTCCACCGAGGCGATGCGGGAAGTGTTCGAGAAGATGCGTGGCGCCGCCACCATCACAAGCCCGGTGGTGATCACCGGCGAGTCCGGCACGGGCAAGGAGCTTATCGCCCGGGGGATCCATTACGCCAGCGCACTGGCGGAAAAGCCGTTTGTGCCGGTAAACTGCGCGGCCCTGCCGGCGGAGCTGATAGAAAGCGAGCTGTTCGGCCACAAGAAAGGCTCCTTCACCGGCGCCGTGAGCGATTCGCCCGGATTGTTCCGCAAGGCCCATGGCGGATCGATCTTCCTCGACGAGATAGGGGACCTGCCCAAGGACGCCCAGGCGAAGCTTCTGCGGGTTTTGCAGGAGGGCTCTGTGCGCCCGGTGGGGGGGACGGAGGAGGTGAAAGTCAATGTGCGGGTGCTGGCCGCCACCAACGTGGACCTGGAGGAACGGGTGGAGGACGGCCTTTTTCGGGAAGACCTCTATTACCGGATATCGGTGCTCTCCATAGAGGCGCCTCCCCTGCGCCATCGCAAGCCGGACATCCCCCTGCTGGTCAAGCACTTCATCAACCAGAACAACGAAAGGTTCGACCGCCAGGTCAAGGGGGTGGAGGAATCCGCCCTCAAAGCGCTGACAGATTACGACTGGCCCGGCAATGTGCGGGAGCTGCAGAACGTCATAGAAGGGAGCTTCGTGTTCGGCGATATGGAGTGGATATCGGAAAGACATATCACCTTGCGCCGGTCCCCGCGGAAAAAAGCGGCGGAAGAGGAGCAAAACAGCATGGAGGAAAAGGCGGTGGCGGGCGATTTTCTTACCCTGGACGAGATGGAAAAGAACCATATCGAAAAGGCGCTGGCGCTATGCGAGAACAATAAGGCAAAAGCCGCCAGGCTGCTGGGGATGCATCGCTCCCGTTTATACAAGAAGCTGGAAGCTTACGACCTGGGGCGTTAGGGCTGCCCCATCCACTGCCCTATCTTTATCGGGCGGGTGGGGTCGAAAGGGAGAAACAGGGTGAAGGTGGCGCCTTTCCCCTTTTCGCTCTCCGCCTTTATCCATCCTCCATGCAGTTCCGCCAGGTGCTGCGCCAGATTCAGGCCCAGCCCCGTCCCGGAATATTTGCGGGTGTCCGCTCCTTCGGCCTGGCGAAAGCGGTTGAATATTATCGCCAGATCCTCCTGGGATATGCCGATCCCGGTGTCGATGATCCGCACCACGGCCGCGCCCCCTTCTGGGGCGCGCAGGATTTCCACCGACACGCTCCCCTCGTCGGTGAATTTGATGGCGTTGGAGAGAAGGTTGATGAGTATTTGCAGCACTTTGTGCTCGTCCACCAGAAATTCCGGTGGCTGGTCCAAGACCTTGTAGCCGATCTCCAGGTTTTTGCTTCTGGCCAGGGAAGAAACCGTGGCCACCGCGTCGGCCACCACCTCCTTGATATCTGTCTTTTCCAGAAACAGCTCCATGTGCCCGGCTTCGATTTTGGCCAGGTCGAGAAGATCGTTGATCATTATAAGAAGCCTGCGGGAGTTGACCACCGTCCTGTTTAGCATATCCCGGGCCTCGCCGGTCCATTTCTCATCCACCCCCACCTGGCTCCAATCCTCCAGGATCATTTCCGAAAAGTTTATTATGGAGTTTAGCGGCGTCCTTAGCTCGTGGGAGACCGAGGCCAGAAAGTCGGACTTCAGCCTGTCCGCCTCCCGAAGCTCGGCGTTGACCAGCTTCAGCTCCTCTGTGGTCCTGGCCAGCGCTTCCCCCTTTTCCTTCAGGGCCGCTATCATTTCGTTGAACGCCACCGCCAGCTCCCCCACTTCGTCGTTGGCCATCACCTCGGCCTGGATGTTCAGGTTTCCCACGGCGATGTGTCTTGTGGTGGAGGCCAGCCTGGACAAAGGGACAGTTATGGACCTGATAATAAACGGGAGGAAGATGGCCGAAACCGCCAGGAGGGTGAACACAACAATGGAGTTTTCCTTGACCAGCATGTTGGTGAGGGTGACTGATCGCTCCAGCAGTTCGGTGAAGGCGCCGTAGTTGCGGTTGGCGATCACTTCGACACTTTGTTTGAGGCCGGGGAGGGTTTGCTGCACATACCCGGCGTGGGTGTTTATCTCCCTGTTGTACACATCCCCCCGGATAAGGATGATGGCCACAGCCTTGGCGCTGCGGAAATAAACATCGAAACTGTCGCGAACCCTGATGTACTCGGCCCGGTTCGCCGAATCCAGGGCGGTAAGCTTGGTCAGGGCGGCCCTGAAGACCTCCGAGGTGGTGTCGCACTCGCTCAGCAGATCCATATCCTGCTCCTGGACCGCGGCGTTGAAATCCCTCTCGATGTTTCCCATGGCCTGCCGCAGCGCGTCCGCCTGACGCATGATCTCCACCTTGGACGGGTCCAGCTGCGCCCCCACCTGCCGGGATGTGCTGAATGTCATGGACCAGATTGCGGCGAAGGATATGAGGAAGAGGGCCAGAACTCCATAAAGCTTGATCTTTATCGATATATCTCGCATGGTGGATTTCCGGAGGGGGCCCGCCCCCTATGGCTTGTTGTCCATGAGGATTTTTATGCTTTTGACATTATCCGCTCCCAGCTCCCCCATGCGCACATAGCCTATGGCTTCCATGTTCTGGGAAACGTAATTTACCACATCCTCCCTTCTGCCGAAGACCAAAGGAGGCTGGCCCTTGCCGGAAAATATGGCCCTGATCCAATAGCTCTTCAGCGCCGGCAGGCTCTTGTCCATATACATGGCGCTGAAAATGGCCCGGGCGGATTTGTTCTCATTCATGTCCTCCTCCACCAGGTCGACCATTTTGATCGGCTTGCCCCACTCCCAGAACCCACGCTTGCCCAGATATATCTTTTCCAGCTCCTCGGCAGAGAGCTGGTTGATCGGGTTTGAGATGTTCACAATCACCACCAATGGCCCCTTCTGTCCCGGCTCCTGGGAAAACGAAGGCCCACCGGCCACCATAACGGCGACGGCAAAGGCGCCCAAAAGGATTGCGTATCTGCTCATAAATCAGAACATCAGGGTAAAGGATGCGCGAAACTCACCAAAATTGCGAGCTTCGCCCGAGATTATGTCGTTGTTCCTCCGGCCACGGGCGTTTTCATCCCATTCCACTTTCACGAACAGCGCG
>JAOUPQ010000240.1 GCA_029879765.1 Nitrospinota bacterium
CTAAAAACCAATCGGTGGTTATTGTTATTTCAGATACCGGCCCAGGCATCAGGGAGGATATCCTGGTGGATGTTTTCCGGTATGACAAAAACATCTCCACCATGGGTTCCGGTGGAGAGAGGGGCACTGGGCTGGGGCTCCCCTTCAGCAAGGACATCATGGAGGCGCTGGGAGGAGCCATATCGATAAAAACCAGCAAGGAGGGAACCTCGCTCTATCTGCACCTGCCCAATCGAAAGCCCAAAATCCTCCTGGTGGATGACGACCAGGCAGTGCTGGACCTTTGCAGGCGCAAGCTGGAAAACCTGGATGTGGATATTGTGGAGACCTGCGACGGAGCCGAAGCCCTGAAAATTATCGATGACGACACCCTGGACCTGGTGGTCTCGGACATCATGATGCCGGGTGTGGACGGTTTCCAGATCCTTCACGCCACCCGCAACAACGTGAAGACATCGGCGGTTCCGGTGATCATCATTACTGGCGAGCAGGGAGATGATGTAAGACGAAAAGCCCTTTCTATGGGGGCCAGCGAATTTATTCTCAAGCATGACCCCTCCAGAGATCTTTTGGACATAGTGAAAAGAAGGATTTTCAGGTGATCCACCCCTCCACCGGATCTGGCCTGATATTACCCACGTCCCGCCCCGATATGTTGCTATAATAGGCCCCCATGGCTGACAAACAAACTATATTCAGAAAAACCAAGATCATTTGCACTATCGGTCCGGCTTCGGCCAAGCTGGAGACCCTAAAGGCGATGATAAATGTCGGCATGGACATCGCCCGCCTCAACTTTTCCCATGGAACATACGAAAGCCATTACGAGACCATAGAAAACCTTCGCCAGGCCAGCCGGGAAACAGGGCGACGCATAGGAATATTGCAGGATCTTTGCGGCCCCAAGATACGGCTGGGAAAACTGCAGGGAGAGGTCACCCTGGTCCAGGGGGAGCAGGTGGCGCTGAGCCAGGGCGAAAAATCGATCGATGGCAGCCTCCCTGTCAACTATCCATACTTGGTGGAGGATGTGGCCCTGGGCGCCAGGATCCTCCTCGCCGATGGCCTGGTGGAGCTGGTGGCGGAAGAGAAACAGAACGACCGCCTGATGTGCCGCGTAATCAACGGCGGTGTCGTCACTTCCCAGAAGGGGGTCAACCTGCCCTTGAGCAAACTTCGGATCCAGGCCTTCACCGAAAAGGACAAAAACGACCTGATGTTCGGCCTGGAAGTTGGAGTCGATTTCGTGGCCATGTCCTTTGTCAGGGACGAGACAGACCTGGCCCCCATCCTGGAAATCCTGAGCGACCTGACGGAGAACAGGCCGATGTTGCTGGCGAAGATAGAAAAGCCCAGGGCGGTGGAGAGCCTGGACAAAATCCTGGCCGTGGTGGACGGCATCATGGTGGCCAGAGGGGACCTGGGAGTGGAGACCCCCTACGAAAAACTGCCGATCATCCAGAAAAGAATCATCACCGCCGCCAGAAAAGCCGCCAAACCGGTGATCACCGCCACCCAGATGCTCCGATCCATGGTGGACCACCCTCGCCCCACCCGCGCCGAAGCCACCGACACCGCCAATGCCATCCTGGACGGCACCGACGCCGTCATGCTCTCCGAGGAGACGGCCATGGGAGCCTATCCTGTAAAGGCGGTCAACGCCCTTAACAAGATCGCCATGGCAACGGAGGAGGAGATGGACTATGAAAGATATATGGACGAGCCGGCCTCCCCACTGCTGGCGACGATCCCCGCGGAGATCACAAAATCCGCCTGCTCCCTTTCCAACGACCTGGGAGTGAAATGCGTGGTCACCATCACAAGCTTTGGCTATACGCCGAGGATGATCTCCCGGTTGCGGCCCCGCGCTCCCATCCTGGCCATCTCCGATGATGAATCGGTGCTGCGCCAGCTGGAGCTTACCTGGGGTGTGGTCACTGTCCTGGGGCCGACCATGGGCAGGGAGGAAGACGGCTTGCTGGAATTCGTTTTCAACACTGTAAGGGAGCGGAACGTGTGTGTGGAGGGGGACAGGCTGGCGCTGGTATACGTCAACCCATACGACGAACAGGGGAAGGAAAACGTGATCAAAATCGTCAATGTCCCCGGGGCTTTGGCCTGACCGGGCCCTGCCAGGGAGCCCCTGAAATTTCCCCTTCCATTCTGCTACAATATCCCCTTTCCATGGCCCGGCCTCCCGGCGCGGCGGCCCGCCATGAATACCGAAATTTTTTTCTCAGATCAGGAGGATTGAACGCATGGCTGTAGAACTGGACTCTCTTAACGAGATGATCAGGGAGAAGAGCGGATTTCTGGATGACTTGAAAGCCCAGGTCAGCCGGGTGATCGTGGGCCAGAAAAAAATGGTGGACGGAATGCTGATCGCAATCCTCTGTCGGGGACACGCCCTGCTAGAAGGGGTGCCGGGATTGGCGAAAACCCTCTCCATCCACACCCTGGCCAAGACCATGGATCTGGATTTTCGACGCATACAGTTCACCCCGGACATGCTCCCGGCGGACATCACCGGCGGCGAGATATACAACGCCCGGGATGGAGGGTTCGAGGTGCGCAAGGGCCCCATCTTCGCCAACGTCATCCTCGCGGACGAGATAAACCGAGCCCCGGCAAAAACCCAAAGCGCCCTGCTGGAGGCGATGCAGGAGCGGCAGGTGACCATCGGCGGGCAGACCTTCCCCCTTCCCGAGCCCTTTATCGCCCTGGCCACCCAAAACCCTATCGAACAGGAGGGGACATACCCCCTGCCCGAGGCCCAGGTGGATCGCTTCATGCTCAAACTGAAGATCGAATACCCCACCAGGGAAGAGGAAACCCAGATAGTCAACCGGATGGCCACCGGATCCATCCCGGAAGTGAAGGTGGCCGCCACCGGCGAGGACATTGCCGCCGCTATAAAGGTGATTGAGCAGATCTATATAGATCCCAAGATTATCGAATATATCGTCAATGTGGTGGACGCCGGACGCAGACCGGAGAAATACGGCCTCCAGATCGCCCACCTGATCCAATACGGCGCCTCGCCCCGCGCATCCATCTTCCTGACCAAGGCGGCCCGCGCCAGGGCTTTTCTGCAAAGACGCGGCTACGTGACGCCGGACGACGTGAAGACCGCCGGCATGGATGTGCTGCGCCACCGCATCATCCCCACCTATGAGGCGGACGCGGAAAACTACACTTCAGAAGATATCATCAAGACCATATTCGACAACCTGGAAGTGCCATGAATCCATACGGCGCCCCTCCGCCCCCTGATGCGGCCACCCAGCGGGAAGAGAACCGCACTCTGCCGGAAAAGATCAGGGAAATCGAAATCAGAGCCAGAAAAGTGGTCAACAGCCTCTTCTCCGGAGAGTACCACTCCGTCTTCAAGGGGATGGGGCTGATGTACGCCGAAAGCCGACCATACCAACCGGGCGACGATGTGCGCGCCATGGACTGGAAAGTCACCGCCAGGACGGGCCAACCCTTCATCAAGGTGTTCCACGAGGAGAGGGAGCTGACCCTTATGCTCATGGTGGACATGTCCGGGTCCGGCCACTTTGGCTCCCAGCGGAAATTCAAGAGCGAAACCGCTGCTGAATTGTGCGCGGCGCTGGCTTTCTCCGCCATCCGCAACAACGACAAGGTGGGCCTGATCGCTTTCACCCACCAGGTGGAGCTGTTCATCGCCCCGCGCAAGGGCCGCTCCCACGCTTTGAGGCTCATCAGGGAGATTCTGTACTTCAAGCCGGAAGGGAAAGGGACAAACATCAGAGCCGCGCTGGAGTTCATGAGCCGGGTGATATCAAAAAAATCCATCGCATTCCTGGTCTCCGACCTGCGGGACGAGGGATATGACAAAGCCATGGCGGCCATGGGAAAAAAGCACGACCTGATCGCCGTGCGGGTTTTCGACAAACGGGAGGAAAGCCTGCCGGACGTGGGCTACCTGGCGGTGGAGGACGCGGAGACAGGTGAACGGATGGTGATTGATACTTCCGATCCAGCCCTGCGAGAAAGCTTTGCCCAGGCCACGGCCAGAACGAACAAGAGAAAGTCAAAAGACCTGGCCGCCGCGGGAGTGGACGAGGTGGCTGTGGACGCGGGCGGCTCGTATGTGGAGCCACTGGTGAAATTCTTCAAGCTTCGCGAAAGAAGGCGCCGATTCGGATGAGACTCTTCGCCTGTGCGCTGTCCCTGGCCATGGCCGTCATGACAGGATCGAGTGTGGCCGCAGACCCTGCCCCAGTCTCGACTGCCCCAGTCTCGACTGGTCCAGTCTCGACCGATGCAGTCCCTATGGGGGATCTTTCCGTATCCCCCAAAAGCGCCACTATCGCCGCTCCCATCACGGCCCGGCTCTCCATCAGGATGGCGGAAGGAGAGCGCGCCAGGTTGCCCAAAAAACCTCCCCTGCCGGAAAAGGCGGAACTGCTGGATATGAAAGTTCTTCCCCCTGTCGCCCTGGAAGATGGGAGTGTGGTCCAGACTGTGGAGTTTTTGTTCACCATGTATAAGGTGGGGAAAGCCGAGTTCCCGGCCGTGGCGTATGAAATAGTGGGAGCGGACGGCCAGGGGAAAGCCCACGCCACAGCGCCCACTCCCTTTGAGATCGTCTCCGTCCGCACGGATCCGAATACCGCGGATCAGCCCATCAATATCCGGCCCCCGGTGGAGCTGCCGCTGGACCTGAAGCGATACCTGCTCCCCG
>JAOUPQ010000041.1 GCA_029879765.1 Nitrospinota bacterium
TGCGATTGCCGATGATCCGTTGTTGACCGTGCGGGTGGGGCGGGGGAGACGAAATCCATTGCGGGTGGTGGTGGATGGAAGACTGCGAACTCCGTTAAACGGGAAGCTTGCCCAGGGCGCTCGGGCTATCCCCACAATGGTCTTCACCACCAATGACCACGCCACAGGCCGCAAGGCCGAGGATCTGCGGAAACTGGGTGTCAACGTGATGGCTGTGGGCCATGGCGCCAGGTTGGACTTGCGACTTGCCCTGCTGGAACTGGGTCGCATGGGGGTGATGAGCCTGATGGTGGAAAGTGGCGGAGATCTGGCGTGGGAGATGGTGCGGCAGGGGCTGGTGGACCGGGTGAAGTTTTTCATTGCGCCCAAAATCGCCGGAGGGCCAGGGTGCGTGATGGGATCGGGTGGGGTGGACAGGATCGTCGACGCTTTCGGGCTGGAGGATCTTTGCTTTTCCATGAGCGGCCCGGACATTATGGTGGATGGCAAAATATCGAAATAGGGATTATAAATTGTTTACAGGGATAGTGGCCGGGATCGGCACTGTGAAGAATGTGATGAGGCGGGAGGGAGACTTCCGTCTGGCCATCGATACCGGCGCGGTGGTGGAGGCGCCATCGCTGGGGGAGAGCGTGGCGGTGGATGGAGTGTGTCTGACCGTGGTAGAGGCCAACGGGGGGATTCTGAGCTTCGATGTTTCCCTGGAGACGATTAACCGTACTGATTTCAAAGAGATGCGCCAGGGCCGGGAAGTGAACCTGGAGCGGGCCATGGCCGTGGGGGACAGGCTGGGCGGGCATATCATGCAGGGGCATGTGGATTGCGTGGGTGTTCTGAAAAAGATGGACCGGGCCGGGGAAGGGTATGAGATGGAGGTGGAGCTTCCCCGGGAAGGGATGCGGTATGTGGTGGAAAAAGGCTCTATAGCCATTTCCGGCATAAGCCTGACGGTGGCGCGCGCCATGGAACGAAGTATAACGGTGGCGCTGATTCCGCATACATTTCTTATGACTAATCTTAAAACCAAAACAACAGGTTCCAAGGTTAACATTGAATATGATATCATAGCTAAGTATGTGGAAAACTTGGTTAAACCCTATACGGGTTCTTCGGAAGGCCGAATCACCGGGGAAATGCTGAAACGTAGTGGTTTTATCAAGTAAACTTAGTAAAAAAATGACAACAGACAAGAGAAGGTTCAACACTGTCGAAGAAGCGGTGGAGGATCTGCGCGCCGGGAGGATGGTGATCCTTGCGGATGACGAGGATCGCGAAAATGAAGGGGATCTGGTGATCGCCGCGGAAAAAATCACCACTGACGGGGTGAACTTTATGGCCAAGGAGGCCCGGGGGCTGATATGCCTATCCCTGACGCCGGAGCGTTGCGACGAATTGGGGCTTCCCTTGATGGTGAAGGATAACACTTCCAGTTATGGAACCGGTTTTACCGTTTCGATCGAGGCGCGCCGGGGGGTGACCACTGGAATCTCCGCTGCGGACAGGGCCCATACCATAAAAACCGCCATTGATCCCGCCTCCGGGCCTGAGGACCTGGCTCGCCCAGGCCATGTGTTCCCGTTGCGGAGCAAAAAAGGGGGGGTTCTGGTGCGCATCGGACAGACGGAAGGTTCGGTGGATCTTTGCCGCATAGCCGGGCTTATGCCCGCGGCGGTGATCTGCGAGATCATGAAGGAAGACGGAAGCATGGCCCGAGTGCCGGATCTTCTGAAGTTCGCCAAAAAATGGGAACTGAAGATGATAACGGTGAAGGATATCGTGGAATGGCGGCTTAAGAAAGATCAGTTCGTGCGCCGCACCGCCACCACAACGCTGCCCACTAGCCATGGGGCGTTCACCGCCATCTGCTACGAAAACAGCCTCAACGACGATGTGCAACTGGCGCTGGTGATGGGTGAGGTTAACGATGGAAAACCTACCCTGGTCCGGGTGCACTCCCAGTGTCTGACCGGTGATGTGTTCGGCTCCGGCCGTTGCGACTGTGGCGAGCAGTTGGACCTGGCCATGGAGATGATCGCAAAGGAAAAACGCGGTGTGCTGCTATATCTTCCCCAGGAGGGAAGGGGGATCGGCCTGGCCAACAAGCTGAAGGCCTACGCGCTGCAGGACGAGGGGAAAGACACTGTGGAGGCCAACGAGTCGCTCGGTTTCAAGCCGGACCTTCGCGACTATGGCCTGGGGGCCCAGGTCCTGCGGGATCTTGGGCTGCATGATATCAGGCTGCTGACCAACAACCCGCGAAAGCTTATCGGGCTGGATGGTTATGGGCTGAAAATAGTGGAGCGCGTCGCCCTGGAGGTGCCGCCGGGGGAGGACAACCTGCGGTATCTGGACACGAAGAAAAAGAAGATGGGGCATATGCTGAATATGAAAAAAATACAGGATGTGATTTAAAAGACTGGATTAGGAACGGATGACGAATATAATCGAAGGTGGCATGGATGGCTCGGGTATCCGTGTCGGAATTGCGGTGAGTCGTTTCAACGATTTCGTGTCGGAGAAACTATTGGGCGGCGCGATGGATTGTCTGCTGCGCCATGGCGTCGCGGCCAGTGATATCGTGGTGGCCAGGGTTCCCGGAGCTTTCGAGCTGCCTCTGGCTCTGCGCAAAATGGCGGCCAGCGGAAAACACGACGCGGTGATATGCCTGGGGACGGTGATCCGGGGCGCTACGGACCACTACCATCACGTGGCCTCGGAAGTGACCAAGGGTGTGGCGCAGGTGATGATGGAAACCGGGGTTCCCGTGGCTTTTGGCGCGCTGACCGTGGACAACCTGGAGCAGGCGATCGACAGGGCCGGCGGCAAGGCCGGGAACAAGGGATGGGATGCGGCCATGGCCGCCATAGAAATGGCAAACCTTTTAAAGAAACTGTAAGAGAGCAGCACTTGGGTTCCAGAAGAAAATCAAGAAAGGCCGCCCTGGGGATTCTGTATCAATGCGATATCCACCAGGACTGGGACGCCGAAAAGGTGGCTCGGGAATATTTTGGCGAGAACGATGAGGTGGGAAAAGAAGAGAGCGCCTTTGCCTTGGCTCTTGCCGACGGGGTGGCGGAGCATCTGGAGGAGATAGACTCCCAGCTTGCGTTGGCGCTGACCAACTGGCCGCTGGACAGGCTGGGGTACATGGAAAGATCCATTTTGCGCATTGGCGCCTTTGAGATCCTGCACCAGGATTTCACGCCTGACAAAGTGGCTGTGGACGAGGCTGTGGAATTGTCCAAAATATATTGCGATATGGAATCGTCCAAACTGATAAATGGCGCTTTGCAAAGCGTCATAGACCGAAAGGCCGCCGGAAACGTCCCGGGTCTGTCGGGGGAAAAACTGGCGGGATAGAAATACGAGACTATGCGTTACGCGTTATTTTCAGATGTACACTCTAACAAAGAGGCCTTTGAGGCTGTTTTGGAGGATATCAGGCTGTATGGCGTGGATCAGATGTTATTTCTGGGCGATATCGTGGGTTATGGCCCCGACCCCAATGAATGCATGGATCTTCTGCTTACCGTGGCGGATATATCTCTGGGTGGAAACCACGACTGGGCTCTGGTGGGGAAGACTCCCAACGATTATTTCAACCCATTCGCCAAAGCGGCGCTGGATTGGACCAACAACACCCTGCGGGATGATCTGAAGGATTTTCTTAAAAGAACTCGCGCCATGGATGTGTTCAACGGTGTGGTGCTGGCCCACTCCTCCCCCAAATTGCCGGAAGAATGGCGATACGTCCTCACCAAGGAGGACGCCATGGACAACTTCAATCATATTGAAGGGGAGATATGTTTCATCGGCCACTCCCACCAACCGATCTTCATCGAAATGCCGGATGAGCACACGGTCATTCCCATCAGGGAGAAATTCAAGGTTCTGGAGCCAGGTAAAAAATATATAATCAATGTCGGCTCCGTCGGCCAGCCGAGGGACTCCAACAACAAGGCGTGCTGGCTGCTTTACGATTCCGATCTGGGTTCTGTGGAGCTAAGAAGAGTCGCTTATGACATTGAGGCAGTCCAGAAAAAGATGAGGAACTCAGGTCTTCCGCGCTACCTGGTGGATCGCCTGGCCCTGGGCCGCTGAAGTCTGGGCCATGGCCAGGATCACCGCCTCGGAACTGGAAAAGGCTCTGGCCAAGGGCTCCATAGTCAATAACCCACTCCCCGTATACTTCTTATATGGCCCGGACATGGCCAGGATCCATTCCGCCGCCACTGCGATAAAAAACGCGTTCGAGGAAAGGGTGGGAGGCCCGGACAACATTTTCCGAATCCTGAGCCTCGGTGACGGCCCCGAGGAGACAAATGTCCGAGAAGCGATCGCAGGGCTCAACACAGTCTCCATGTTCGGCTCTGGCAAGCTTATGTGGATCGGACCCTTGGCTGGCCTGCCAAAAGATGTAATCGGGCCATTGGCCACATACGCCAACGATCCTAACACCCAGTCTATCCTGTTGCTCACCGTCTGTCTGGAGAAAAACGAACAGATCAAGGTTTTGGAACAGTCCGAGTTATTCACAGCCGCGGCCAAAAATGGGGTGGCGGCGCGTTTTGAAAAAATGCGGGACAGGGAGTTGGCAGTATGGGCTTCGGGAAAGCTGGCGGAGCTGGGAGTGAAGGTGGACAATAACGCCGTGGCCCTGATGGTGGAGTTTTGCGGGAAGGATATGGCCAGGTTGGGCGTGGAGGTGGAAAAAGCCGCAGCCTATGTGGGATACAAAGGTAAACTGACCACACTGGATGTGGAGGAGTCCATGGTGGATATCCGCATGGAGAAAGTGTGGGGATTCACCGACGCGTTCATGGCGGGAAACCCATCCAAATGCCAGATGGTTTTAAATGATCTTCTTGCCCATGGAGCCGAACCCCAGCTTATTTTGAAGACCTTGTCGCTGGAAGTGATGAAATATGCGGCGGCGGCGGATTTCAGGAGAAACGGCGGGTCGCAAGACCAGTTCAAGGCCATTATGGGGGAAAATCCGTTCGCGTTGCGCTCGGCGTGGGAACATGGGATGAAATGGGATCTGCCCAAAGCCCACACCGTCCTCAAGGCTATACTGAAAGCCCAGATGGATATGATGACCTCCGGAGTCCCGGCGGAGACGGCCCTTGAAGCAATGCTCCTTTCGGGCATGCCCAAGGCCGCTCTGCGAGCCTAAGCACAGACGGGGGAATAAACAGGTAAGGGGCTGCCGGTTATGGCAGCTTGTTTATCTGTAAGGCCAGACGAGACACTCTCCTGGCGGCGTTTTTGGCATGATGCACGCCTTTGCTCACCGAGCCATCGAGAAGGCTTGAAACTTCCACAAAAAGCTTCTGGGCCGTATCCTTGTCCTGAGCCTCTATGGCGGCGCGGACCTTTTTCACCGCGGTTCTGGCCGCAGATCGGATCTCGTTATTCCTTATACGCCTTTTATCGTTCTGGCGCGTTCTCTTAATCGCAGACTTATGATTTGGCACTTTATGTCCTCAGAATACAAAGATGTGAATTATGATCGTTATTGCGGATAATGTCAATTAAAATAAGCCGCCCTCATGGGGGGCAACGGAAAATAAACTTATACGAATTTTATCCCGGAAACAGAGTAGGTTTTCTCCTGCTGCTTGCTCCAGACGGCCACGCCCCTGCCTGAACCCAGCGATTTCTCGTCGCTCTCTATAATCACCTGGGCGTTCACTGGGATATAATCGCTAAGGTAAAATATCCTGGCTCCACTGGCGGAGAGATCCATGGTTACAGCTTCCATGGTTATGCCATTGACGTTGATCTTCAGGGAAATAATCTTCTTCTCCCGAGGATGGCTCCTGCGGGGGTCATAGGCAGCGGAAGTGGTCCTGGCGGCCTGGATGAAGTCTTTTGTGTCGTCCAGATCCCCTGAGAAATCAGCAGCCTGGGTAAAGGGTCTTTTGCAGCATGGGCAAACATCCTCTCGGCTCATGAACGGCTATCCCTCAAAAATGACATGAAATGTAATTATAACACAATAGTGAGACAGAAAAAGAGGATTTTATCTGTTCTCAGGCTGGGGTTGGGAGGGGAACGAGGATCTTACACCACTCATCCTTTATGAACTTATAACGATAGAAGCAAACGCCAGGTTCGCTCCGGCATGGCGAACATACCCGCCGGATCAAGATCAACCGTCAGCCTTCATCTTGTCGGTCAGCTCCCGCAAAACCCTGGGAGCGTCGGTGTATGGCGTCTGGCAGGTGCCCACCTTGGCGTGGCCACCGCCGCCGTATTTCAGCATAAGGCTCCCCACATCGGTCTTTGAGGTGCGGTTCAATATGGAATGGCCCACGGCGAAGACCGCGTTTTGTCTCTGTTTGCCGTCTATCAGCCAGATTGATATATTCTGCTCCGGATGCAGGGCGTAAATGACGAAACGGTTTCCGGTCTTTATCTCCTCCTGCCCGCGCAGGTCTGTAATGATCACGTTTCCATCAGTGGTGGTGTGCTTTTGGATCATCTCCTCGAATTCTTTTTCCTGGCTGTTATACCGGGTGATTCGTTCCTTTACATCCTCAAAGGCCAGGATTTCATCGATCGATTTTGAGGAGCAATATCCGATCATATCCATCATAAGGTTGTAGTTGCTGATTCGGTAGTCGCGAAAGCGGCCAAGCCCGGTGCGCGGATCCATGATGAAGGAGAGCAGGACCCATCCCTGGGGATTCAATATCTCCTCCCGGGTGAACTGGCCGGAGTCCGCCTTGTCCACGTTCCGGACGAATTCCTCCAGATGCCCCAGCTTTTCCTTGCCGCCATAATAATCAAAAATGACTCTGGCTGCCGAAGGCGCCAGCCGGGAATCTCCTTTAAAATCCTTTACATTATGGCGTTCTTCCTCGCTGGAATGATGATCGAACCACATGCCGCATCCTTCCACGTATGGAACGTTGGCCAGGATGTCGTTGGAATTCACCGACACTTTTCCGTCCTGGATATCCTTCGGGTGGACGAAGGTTATGTCATCCATCACGCCCACTTCCCTCAGCAAGACACAGCAGGCCAATCCGTCAAAATCAGACCTGGTCAGTACTCTCATTGTTATCCCTCCTGGACATTATGCGGCAATAATAGAATGGCTATCCGTCCATCGTTTTTATACAGTAAATCATGACACAAAATATAGCGCAACAGTTTCTTGCGCCATTTGCTTCCCATAATTTCGTGTCAGAATATCAATGTAACGCTTTGAATCGGAAATGACAAGAATATGCCTAATTATGCACTGGCGAGCAGAAGGACAAGGATGCGCCCGGAACCTGGCAGCGAATTATTTCGGAAAATGGGCGATTCGAAAGAGCGAAGAATAGGTATCCTCTATTTCCATCTGTGTTCATGGCTTGGCCATTCCGAGCTTCGGGTCCTCCAAACATCTACTGCGAGGCGCCCATGATTCTATTGCGAGGCGCCCATGATTCTACATGCGGGTGAACACATCTAGAACATTAGACGGCGCTCCACCATATTCCGTTTCGTGGATGGTCATGGAGTTGCCCTCAAACGCTATGGTTCCGGAGCTAGTCTTCCCGATAACCGTTCCTGGGCAGTCGCCGCCAGTAATTACGCTATGGAATGTGACACCATCTGAAGAAAAATCGTTATCTGATGTGCAGTTATATCCGGTGGCGTCCACATGGAGCTTAGTTTCGGTGAATATATAAATCAAACGAAGATCGGAAACATCCCTGCCGTTGATCGTTTGCAGTAGCCAACTGCCGACCCATGGCGAACTTTTGGAATCCCCACCGCCACCGCACGCGGTCAAAAAAATCAATGAAATGAATGCAGCTGTGGATATCAGTCTGGATGAAGTGGTCATAATCGCCTTCCAGTGTATTTCACGAATTATATCTAAATGACCCAGATGCTGTCAAATATCAGGTCAAAATCGATCGCTTAGAAGTCTGAGTATAATAAATATCCCGTTTCCGGCTAAATAAATCCACGCCTGCCCCTGGGCGCAGGCGCCTTACGATTTTGTAAAATGCGCTTTCAAGGCGTCGGCCAGGGCGGCGGTTGTGAATTTCTCAGGCTCGATGTCCGGCTTCAGCCCCAGTTTGCGCGCTGTGTCGGAGGTTATAGGCCCGATGGAGGCCACACACACCCCATCCAGAAGTTTCAATCCCTCTTCGTTCCCCCACATGGACATGAAATTCTCCACCGTGGAGGAGGAGGTGAAGGTGATTGCGTCTATTTTCTTCTCTTCAAAAAGAGCGCGCACCTGGTCTTTGTTGCTCTCCGGCAGAACAGTCTCGTAGCACTCGGCGATGGTCACCTGGGCGCCAAGCCGACGCATCTCATCCGGCAACACTTCCCGGGCCACTTTTGCCCTGGGGATCAGGATGTTTTTCCCCCGGATATTCTCTTCCCCCATCCCCTCGATGATCGACTCGGCCCGGTATTCCTTCGGCACAAAATCCACCCGCACCCCCAGCGCCCGCACAGCGTCGGCCGTGGCGGGCCCGATGCAGAGGGTCTTGAGTCCTTTCAGGTCGCGGATATCCATATCCCTGTCGAAGAGGCGCTTGACGAAATGCCCAACGCCGTTCACCGAAGTGAACACAATCCAGTCATAACTTTCCAATTGGTCCAAAGCCTTGTCCAGGCTCTCCCATGATTTTGGGGGGGCTATTTCTATGGTGGGGAACTCGATCACATCGGCGCCGGACTCGGCCAGAATATCGGCGAATCCGGAGGCTTGCTCCCTGGCGCGGGTTACCACGATTTTTCTTCCGAACAGAGGCTTGGTTTCAAACCAGTCCAGTGTGCTCTTCAGCCCCACCACATCCCCGACCACAGTGAGGGCAGGGGGTTTGATTCCCGCCTCGGAGGCGATTTTGGCGATCTGCGACAGGGGGCCGGTGACGGTGCGTTGGTCCGGGGTGGAGCCGCGATGGATGACGGCGCATGGGGTGTCCGGATTCCTCCCGTTGTTGATCAGGTTCTCCACAATATTGGGCAGGTTCTTGATCCCCATGTAGAACACCAGGGTGCCCACGCCGGTGGCCAGCTTTTCCCAATTTATGTTCGATTCGTCCTTGGTAGGATCCTCATGACCGGTAATGAAGGCGACGGAGGCTGTGTGGTCGCGATGGGTCAGCGGGATGCCGGAGTATGCGGTGGCGGCGGAAGCGGCGGTGACACCGGGGACAACCTCGAACCGCAACCCTGCCTTGACCAGTTCCTCGGCTTCTTCGCCACCCCGGCCGAAGATATATGGATCGCCCCCTTTCAGGCGGGCGATGATCTTTCCGCTACGGCACCGATCCACGATGATCTCGTTGATCTCGTCCTGGGTTTTGGTGTGGCATCCCCCCATCTTCCCCACGTAGATGATCTCCGCGCCCTCCCTGGCGTATTTCAGGAACTTGGGGTTGGCCAGATAGTCATACACCACCACATCCGCCCTGGTGATAAGATCCCTGCCTCGGATTGTGATAAGCCCAGGATCCCCCGGGCCAGCGCCGATTAGATATACGATTCCTTTGTTCATGTCTTTCATAAATAAAATTAGGGCTAAGAGGCCGCTTGTAAGCCGGATTTTGTACCACTCAAAAAGAGAGGTGGCTGCCATTCATCTAGCCGCGCCGTTGCCGACGCGGTCATGCGACCTACCCGAAAGCCCCGGGCGAGCAACCCTTCATCCTCGCTGGGAGGAATCGCTTTCCTATTTGGCCTTGCATCGGGAAGGGCTTGCAGTGCCAGCCATGTCGCCACAGCCGCGGTGAGCTCTTACCTCGCCATTTCAACCTTACTGCCCACGACCTTGCGGCCGAAGGTTAGCGGTATATTTTCTGTTGCGCTTTCCCTGGGGTCGCCCCCGCTCTTCGTTAAAGAGTTCCCTGCTCTGTGATGTCCGGACTTTCCTCCCGCCAGAGGGAGAAACCCTCCAGCCAGCGGCAGCCCTGCGGCCTCTTTCGCCCTTGGTTAAATTCTACTCTTTTTTCTTGCTTCTTTTTTTCCCGGTTTCGCCATTTTCCGGTTTTGGCTCCGGGATATGATACAGGTACCTGTCGCAATGGGGGCACTGGTATATTTCCATAGTAGTGCGGACCTGGTAATAAAGCTGCGGCTGGATGATCTGGAAGCACGCCATGCAAAGGCCGTCCTTCACTTGCGCCACACCCACTCCTTTTCGCTGCTTTCGCACTTTATCATAGCTTGCCAGCACATCCGGCTCCACGGCGCCGATGATTCCGCTTCTTTCTTCGTTCAAAGCTTTCAGGCGCTGGGAGTGGGACTTTAGCTCCACTTCCATCTCCGCCTTAAGCTTGTCGAGCCTGGCCTTGTCGTCCGCCACTTGACTTTCTATGGAGGGGCGCTGCAAAGCCTTTTCCTCCATCTTCTCCATCAGCTCCAGTTGCTCGTCTTCGATCTTGAGGATCCGCCTCTCGAAATTATCCGATTCCTTCAGGATGGCCCTGTACTCCACATTGGTTTTCACTTCCGGAAGCTTGAGCTTGGCCTTGGCTATCTTCACCTTGGTGTCCTCGACCTCCGCTTCCAGGGCTTTCTTCTGCTTTGAAAGAAGGGAAACTTCTTCATCGAAATGTTTAAGCTTGGCCAGGTCGCTGGTGAAATCGTCTTCCAGGGCCTTTATCTGCCTGGGGATCTGCTCTTGAATAAGCTCGGTCAACTGACCGATGATCTTGTCCACTTCCTGAAGCTTGATGAGCCTTTCAAGGTTCGGATTTTGCTGTTGCGCCGTTGGGCTTTGATCCAAATTCATAATTCGGTTCGGTGAGTGATGCTTTCCAAATAGAAATATAAACCGACATTATGGCAAACAAATCTCCGTATGTCAAAAGAGCAGTTGGCAGGGGAGATGGATTGGTTAGAAAGATATTGAATATTAGGCTTGTTTGGTCAATTTGTTCTGAATTATACTCAAGGGCTGTTACAAAGCAGGAATAAAGCCAAAACAAAAGGAGATTTGAATATGAGCCCTACGAAGAAAAAAAGACAGAAAAGAAGATGGCGCTCCAAAAAAGGCAGCCACAAAAGAAAAGTGAACTAGCCCTGACCCATGAAGCTTACTGAAAATGAAGTGCGGTATGTGGCGGCTCTGGCCCGGCTGGAGCTTTCCCCGGAGGAGCAGCGGATGTTCGGAGGCCAGCTGTCGCAGGTGCTGGATTACATTAACACCCTCAACGAGTTGGATACCTCCGATGTGGAGCCGATGTCTCATGCCCTGAATATCACCAATGTTTTCCGGGATGACGTGGAGATGGAGAAATTCCCCAGGAAAGCCTGGCAAGCCAACGCCCCTTCCCAGGACTCCGGACATTTCCGGGTTCCGAAAATCATAGAAGGGTGACAGGCTGATGAACGATATCTGCTCCTGGACTATACACGAACTGGTGGCGGCCATGGAAAAGGGCCAGGTTACCAGCAAGGAAGCGGTGGAGGCGTATCTGGGCCGGATTGCCAAAGTCGGCCCAAAGCTTAACGCATACATAACCGTGGACGAGGAAGGGGCGCGCAAAGCCGCTGTTGAGGCGGACAAGCGCAGGGCGGCCGGCGAGGCGACGCCACTTTTGGGTGCGCCCCTGGCGATAAAGGATCTGCTGGCCACGGAAGGGCTGAGGACCACCTGTGGCTCGAAAATCCTGGACAACTTCGTCCCTCCATACGACTCCTTCGCAGTGGCCAGGCTGAAACAGGCCGGGGCTGTGATTCTGGGAAAAACCAACATGGACGAGTTCGCCATGGGATCATCCAACGAGACCAGCCATTATGGTCCCGCCAGGAACCCATGGAACACCTCCAAGATCCCCGGCGGGTCCTCGGGTGGCTCGGCGGTGGCGGTGGCGGCGGATCTTTGCGCCGGCGCCCTGGGTTCGGATACGGGCGGCTCGATTCGCCAGCCGGCTTCCCTCTGCGGGATTGTGGGTTTAAAACCCACCTATGGACGGGTATCCAGGTTCGGCCTGGTGGCTTTCGCTTCCTCGCTGGATCAGATCGGCCCCATGACAAAAGATATTCGGGACGCGGCGATTTTGACCAGCGTCATCTCCGGCCATGACCCGATGGACTCCACATGCTCCAGCGAACCCTTGGGGGATTATCTTTCAGGACTGGAAGATGGCGTGGAAGGGATGGTGGTGGGAGTGCCGGACGAATATTTCATCGAGGGAATGGATCCGGAGGTGGAGCAGAAGGTGCGGGAAGCGATAAATATTCTGGAGCAAAAAGGCGCCACGGTTCGGCGTATTTCTCTCCCCCACACCAAATACGCGGTTCCCACCTATTATGTGATAGCTCCAGCGGAAGCTTCATCCAACCTTGCTCGATACGATGGTGTTAAATATGGTTACAGGGACATGGAGGCGGAAGGGCTTTCGTCCATGTACTGTTCCACACGAAATAAAGGTTTTGGATCCGAGGTAAAACGCCGTATAATGTTAGGTACGTATGCCTTGTCGGCCGGGTATTACGACGCTTATTATTTGAAGGCGCTGAAGGCGAGAACGCTGATTAAAAGAGACTTTCAGGAGGCGTTTAAAGATGTGTCAGTCATTGTGGCGCCCACAGCCCCGGCGGCGGCTTTTGGTCTTGGAGAAAGGGTGGATGATCCATTGAAAATGTACCTTTCGGATATATTCACCATAAGCGCGAATTTGGCGGGAATACCTGGAGTTTCTGTTCCGTGCGGGTTCACTACGGGAGGCGAGCCGGTCGGGTTGCAAATACTGGGTTCCTATTTTCAGGAAGCTTCCACACTGCGCGTTGCCAGGGCGGTGGAGCGGGAAATAGGAATAACGACTGTTAAACCTCGAGTTGACAATTAAATGGTTAATGGCATGAGTGGTGGTGAAAAACAGCATTCGGTGACATTCAAAGTTAAAGGCTACGGAAAAACCAACGTAGGTATCCGGAGGCGGTCCAATCAGGATTCCATATTGGTCGATCAGGATAAATCCTTTTTCATCCTGGCCGATGGGATGGGAGGCCATCTGGGGGGTGAGGAAGCCAGCCGGATAGCCACTTCTGTCATAAGTTCTGTCTTTCTCGACTCCGATCCCATGAGTCGTGTCAACGCCGAAGATGTGAAATTCATCGAGGGTTTGTCCAACGAAATGGCCAAAGTGACCAAAGTGGCCATATTCCTGGCGGATCGGGAAATCGTCCAGGAGAGCAACAATCGGGCAGACCTTCGCGGCATGGGCTCCACTATCGAGACTTTATATATCCACGATAACATGGCGATCATCGGGCATGTGGGGGACAGCCGGGTGTATATGATGCGCGATGGCAAGCTGGAATTGGTGACGGAGGATCACTCTATCTTGAACGAGGAATTGAAAAAAAGGGATATGTCGCCCGAAGAGATCGCCAATTTCCCTTTCAAGAACCGGATCACCAGGGCGCTGGGCCACCTTTCCGACAGGCATGTGGACATACTCCAGAAAGAATTGAAACCGGGGGATACCTTCCTCCTATGCTCCGATGGCCTGACCGACGTCACCGACGACTGGGAAATCGAAGAGGCCCTTCTGGAAGCCGATGGGGACCTGGAAAAAGCCGCCGACAACCTGGTGGATATGGCCCTGGATAGCGGTGGGCCGGACAATGTCTCTGTCATCCTGGTGATGGTGGAGTAAGGCGGGCTTTCCCCATTATTTCTTTCTTTGTCGCGGATCGTTTAGTCCAAAGTCCCGAATCTGCAACACCAACCTATGTCAGTCCGGATCAGTTTTTCATCGCCACGTCGTATGAAGAAGCGTATTCCACCACTCCATTGGCGATATACTCCGCCAGCTTGTCGCGATAATAACTGCTGCGCAGCAGGCGTTCCTCATACCGGTTCGAAATGAAGTTCGCCTCCACCAGGATGGAAGGCATCTCCGCCCGCCACAAGACATAGAACATCGCCTGCTTCACTCCCTTGTCGCGGATTTTGGCGATGGAGGAGGCGCCCCTTACCATGGATTTTTGGACTTTTCGGGCCAGCAGCACAGACTCGTTTATCTTCTGGGCGCTGGCCATATCGCTCATGATATATGCGATATCGTTGTCCGCGTTATTGTCGCTCATATTGGCGATCATGTTTTCCCTGGCGGCGGTCTCCAGCTCGTCCTGGCTGCGCGCCGGGGATAGGAAATAAGTCTCAATCCCATTGGCGCTCCGGTTTTTGCTGGAGTTGGCGTGTATGGAGATAAATAGATCCGCCTTCACAGAGTTGGCCAGCACGGTGCGGTCATCCAGGGCCACATACTTGTCCCGATCCCTGGTCAGCACTATCCGGCAATGTAGCTTGTTTTTCAACACGGCCCCCAGCCTTTTGGCCAGGTCGAGGGTTATATCTTTCTCCTTCAGGCCGCTAAATCCAATAGCCCCAGGATCTTTGCCTCCATGCCCCGCGTCTATCACTATGGTATTGATCCCGGTTCCGCCAGACACCGGCCCCAAAGAGGCCACCCTGTCGTCCCTGCTCCTTGGGGGGCGGGAGGGAGTGGCCACGACGCTTTTGGCCGTGCTAGGCTTCTGGCTGAAATCCACCACAAGCCGGTATGGGTTGGAAAGGGGAGTGATGGAGTGATAAGCCCTCTTTTTCAAATCGAACACCACCCGGGTGATATTGTCGCTTTCGCCAAAACGAATGGTCTTCACCAGCCCGGACCCGAAATTAGCATTCTTTTTCACCATAGTGGTGGGAACCGCCCGCAAAAAGTCGATAAACACCCGGTCTGGATTGAACAACTGGTCCGAGCGGAAAGCGGTCTTCTCCGACAGGTAAATGACAAACCTTGTGTAATCATCATGGGAGAACCTTTCGATGTTGGTTATCTTCACCCCAGGGAAACTGTCTGATGACTTCAGGGCGCTGGTTCTGCTTCTCGATCTTTGATACACAGTGGAATAGCTTTTTTCGGCGCTATGATATTTTCTCTGCAGAAACTTTATATCGCCAATATGTCGCTCGGCGTCGTCCATCAAGGGGCTGGAAGGATATTTTCTGGTGACCTCCAAAAACAGCTCCACCGCTCTCTCCCCATCGGAGGCCATGCTGAACCGTTTGAACATGTTTTCATATATCAACCCCTGGGTGTACAAAG
>JAOUPQ010000241.1 GCA_029879765.1 Nitrospinota bacterium
TATGATGATTACATTTCAAACCTTTGCGCCAAGTGTGGTCATGGCGCCATAGTTGCTGTCTAATATTCGCATATGGAAAACAACATCGCCGAAGCGGCCATCGCAGCCTTCACCAAGAGCCTCATGGCGGAAAATGACGCCTCTTCGCACACGCTAAAGGCGTACCAAGGGGATTTGCGCCAGTTTTTTGGTTTCGGCGCTCGCTCCTCCCTTTTCACTTTAGATCCTGCCGACCCCAGGCCGTTCACCCATATAAGCCGGGGGCATATACGATCATTCGCAGTATACCTGAACCAGCTGAGGCTTGGACCCGCCACTATGGAGCGGAAGCTTTCCACCCTGCGTTCCTTTTTCCGTTTCCTGCAGCGTCATGGCCAGGTGGACAAGAACCCCGCCTCCCAGGTGGATCTGCCCTCCAAGCCAAAAAAGCAACCGGAATTTCTCACTGTGGATGAAACCTTTGCGCTGATCCATTCCGCGGAAAAACCGGACGATCCCAACGGAATAAGGGACCTGGCCATTCTGGAGCTTTTTTACGCCACGGGGATGCGTGTGTCGGAGCTTTCCTCCCTTAGTGTGGGGGATATCGATTTGAGCAGAGGGACAATAAAGGTCAAGGGGAAAGGGAAGAAGGAGCGGCTTTGCCCGGTGGGCGGGGCGGCGGAAAAGGCGCTGGGCCCCCTGATCGTGGGCATTGCGCCGGATCGGGCGGTATTCCTGAACAAATCCGGAGGCAGGCTCTCTGTCCGATCCATCCACTCCATTGTAAAAAGGCATGCTCGCCAGGCCGGGCTGGGCAGGCCGGTGGGCCCGCACAGGCTGCGACACAGCTTCGCCACACATCTGCTGGAAGGAGGAGCGGATCTGCGCGCCATCCAGGAGATGCTGGGGCACTCCAGCCTGTCCACAACGCAGAAATATACCCATGTGAATCTGAAAAAACTGATGGAGGTTTATGACAACGCCCACCCCAGGGCGCACGCTGGATCGGAGAAGCCAGATGGAGGGAACGCCAGGATAAAAGCCAAGAGGAAATCACCGATCCAATTCCCCGAACATTCTTGACACCCTGCAAAATATTCGACTATACTTAGGACTAATTCGTTACTATATTTATTCTCGTGTTACCAGATAATTCATTTTGTGACAATATGGCAAAATTGGCGCCCTGCCTCCTATTTCCGAGGGGACGACGGCGGTGCTGTTGAGCCACTAAAGACGAGCGAAGACGCTTCACCAATTCTGATGAATAATACCCAAAAGGAAGAGAGCCCGGCCATGACACAAGTTTTGGTTGCTCCCAACATTCCTGACGGGAAAAGAGAATGGAACGTTATATATTGAGAAATATTCCATATCGGTATAAGCTCTAGGCCGGTCATCAGTGGCCGGAAATACGGCCTTTAATTAAACACCTTTTATAAAACAATGTTAATATCTGGAGGCGTATAAATGTAATAAATAATTTTTGTAGCTTAATGTTTTAAATATATTTTTCAATAATAATATTTCCCTTTCAAAGGAGGCTTTAATGCGGCTATTCAACTTTTGCGTGGTGGCTGCCACGCTGGCCATATCCACTCTTCTGGCCGGATGCACAAGCTCCGGGGGTGGAGACTCTAAAGTAACCGGTTGTGTGCCTGTGCCAGAAGGCAATGTGGCCTGGACATATGAAAATTGCGGCCCCTTGCATACTGGGGATTTCGTCCAGATCTACAATGACGAGGTTGGTCAGGTTCCGTCTGGCGTAAAAGCGGGCGAATATGTCGATGAGCCCCTGGGATCTCGCTCCGTCAACAAGGGGCACGTCACCTTCACCTATCAGTACATGGACTGGCTGGATTTGCCCTGGCCTGGGGACGACACGTTGCTGGTGTTCTTCAAGGTTCAAAGCCAAAGTTGGCAGGAAGTGGGCAGTTGGCAGATACAGGTCACCAGGCATGCGTTGGATGGCAACATCATGACCAGGCTGGCGTCCCAGCGGGCTGATGGAATTTGCGAAGGTCAACCGGCCAGGGACTGCAAAAAGGTTGATGACAAATTCGACAACCCTGTATACATAAGGGACAACACCTACAAATTCGACTGCACATGGGACACTTCCATCCCAAGCCTGTGGAGCGGGCAGGGGCCGGAAACGGTGGATGGAAGGGTTGAGTGCAGTATTTACGAGAACGGCAACCTGATCAACACATCGTGGGTTCCCACCAGTGGCCCTTACCCCCAGATGGACTCTTTCCTGGTGGGCGGAAGGATCAGCCAGGTTGTGGGGAAACCCGCTGCCATTCAGTACCTGACCATGACAGATGTCAGGCTGACCATTTTCAACGATTAATCTGTTTTTCACAACCGGACCGGCCTCTTTGGTCGGTCCGGTTTTTTATTTTTCACAGCCTGAAAAAGGCCAAAATCCCCACAAATCGGCATAAGGGCCTGTGCAAGCCACCTGCAAGGCTGTATACTTGATAGTTTCCAAGAAAACTAATATAAGTAAGCCTCGGTTACCAATATGAAGAAACCCGTTTGCCTTTTCGTGATCAACGGCATGGGCATGGGCAACAGCACCCGGTGCTATGCGTTGATGCAAAAGCTTGCCCCCACCATGGAGATCCACGTCTTCACTTCGGGAAACGGGACAATGTTCCTCCAGGACAAGAAGGAGGTTACTTCGCTGACCGAATCGGAAGCCTATTTCTACGCCTCCAAGGAAGGGGGCATCAGCGCCGTGGGGACCCTGGCTTCTATCACGAAACTTTATAGAATTTACCAGCGAAAAACCAAAAAGCTCGACGATCTGGTGGAGAAACTGCGACCCGACATCATGATCCTCGATTCCGAATACAGCCTGGGCCCCGCCCGCAAAAGGGGCATTCCGGTGGCAGCCCTCAACAACTCCGATGTGGTGGTGTCCGACTACTTTCGCAGGGACGATCTCCCCTCCTCCATCCGGAGCCAGTTCTGGCTGGTGGAGTTCTGGGATTACACATTCCACAAACTCCGGCTGGACATGGTGATCAGCCCATCGCTTCGCCCAGACACTCCCCGGCACCCGAACTTCAAAAGAGTGGGAGTGATGCTGCGCACCGCCTTCGAGGAGATGGCCAGATCCACCAGCAAAGACCCTTTCCCCTCCCCCAGAAAAATGAAGCGGGTGGTGTTCATGCTTTCCGGCTCGGTATTCGCCTCCAACATAACCGGCAGCCTCTCCCAATTGCCATATGATGTGGAAGTGGTGGGGCGTGAGGGGGTGAGCGAAGGAGCTGTCACCTATCACGGCAAAACCATGAACAGTGTCGATATACTGAAAAACGCCGACATTCTGGTGATCAACGGCGGGTTTCTGGCGGTTTCCGAAGCCGCCGCCCTGCGCAAGCCCACCTTCGTCATCCCTGTGCCAAACCATGCGGAGCAGGTGGTCAACGCCCAGGCCCTCAAGGATCTGGGGCTGGGATACATAACCGACGAGGCTTCGGTGATCGACCAGATTAAGCGCCTTTACGAAATTGATCGATGGGAAGGGCTGGCCACGGACATCCCCCCGATCAACTTCAACGGCTCCTCTGAAGCTGCGGAGGCGGTTATGGATCTGCTGACACGGTCCGGCCATGGCCGATAGACGGAACCATGATCATCTGCGCTGACGATTTCGGCCTGGCGCCGGATATCGATGAAGCCATCATAACCCTGGCCAGAGCAGGAAAAATCAGCGCGGTGTCGGTGATGGCCGCATTGCCTTCGACACAGGAAAAGACCCTGGCGCCGTTAATAAACCTGGGCGACAAGGTGGATCTGGGGCTGCACCTGGTTTTCACCAAGACCGAGGGATTGGCGCAATCATATCCCTCGTTTCAAGGACTGCTGGCCCGGTGCTGGCTTGGTTTGCTTTCTTTCGAATCCGCCCGGGCGAAGATCGCCGAACAATATGACCTGTTCACAGCCAAGACGGGGCGGCCTCCGGACTTTATAGATGGCCATATGCATATCCAGCAATTCCCCATCATCCGCCAGGCGCTCATCGAGTTCACAAACAAGCTGCCAGGGGAAAAACCCTATGTCCGCAACTCATACATGCCCCTGGAGGCCATAAACCGCCAGGGGGTATCCCCTTTCAAATCCTGGCTTCTCTCCATACCCGGAGGAAGGATGAAGCGATTGCTCAACGAAGCCAAAATCCCCACCAATGAGGGATTCACCGGGATATACGACTTCTCCCAATACCTGCGTTATCCGGAGTTTCTGGCCAGGTTTCTCGACGCTCCGGCCCAGCCGACCAGGTTGCTGATGGTCCACCCCGGAAAAGGGGATTTATGGCGCCTGGGGGAGTATAATGCGTTGTCGCGACAAGAAGGCCTGGCCTCCATGGCCAACAGGTTTCCCAAAGCTTTGAAGACAGAGACACCATGACCGCAAAAGAGCTGACACCACGCGCCCCAGGCTTGATCCTGGCGGCGGGGATGCTGGCCCTTTTCGTGGCCATTCCATACGCCTCCTTCACATCCGATGTGGCCAACTACGCCCTGATGGGGTGGGACATTATCAACCACGGATACCTCCCCACCCTGGCATATGGTCAAAGCTATCTGTTTTCCCTAACACCCTACGCCTTCGCCCTCGCCCGGTTTGCCCTGCCGGAATGGATCAGCGACATCGTTGCGCTCAAGATC
>JAOUPQ010000042.1 GCA_029879765.1 Nitrospinota bacterium
ATATTTTGATTGACGGGCAAAACCCGCCACATTGATCAAGGTTTCAGGATAGTCCTCCTCCCCCCCCGTTTCGAGAATTGGAGAAGCTGTGGAATGGGATATGGAAGGACTCTCCGATACCGGAGAAGAGGGGCTGCAACGGGTGGCGCAACAGGGGCCGTAACGAAGCATCGAATTTCCCATTACAGGGCAGGTGTTTGTGGCGCCATGCATCGGGCAGGTTTCCCCCTTGCGGGTGGCGGCTTTCAGCAAGGTGTCCAGATCGTCCACCTTTGCGGGGCCAGCCGCGGCAAAACTATCCGGGATGGAAACCACTGCGGCATGGTGGGCTTCTGGTCGCTCCTTGGCCATCTCCGGGGTGTCGTCGTCCATCAACCCCATCATGGCGCACTCCTTGTGGGAGTCGGCCACGGCATGGGTCGGCGCCGCGCAAAGGACGACCAAGACAAGGGAGAAAACCGCTGGTTTCATATATATCTTAAATTGATGCTCGATATAACAGAATATCCTTCCCCGTGTCCCGCAGTCAACCACAGGACATGGGGATAAGAGAGAAGCCGGGCAAAAATAGTGTTTAAAGAAGCCAGTGCAGCTTTTATATATTGCGCATGCGTGATAATCATAATGCAGACTCTGGCTCTAGGGAGGGGTGACTGCAGGTTGGTGGTTTGCCAGGTGGCGGCAAGGGGTGCTCAATAACCTCCCCGCTCAAATATCCTCCCCTTCGTTCCTTGCCACTGATTTCATCAGCCGCAAAAGCTCCTTGCTCTCCCTAACGGTCAATCCCTTTTGCATCGCGGCCATCTCCTCCTCCGCCGCCGCTTCCAGCTTAGGGCGCAGTCTGCGCGCCTTGGCTGTCAGCCGCACCCGCACCGCCCGTTTATCCTCCCCGTCGGCCCATCGCTCCACATACCCCTCCCCCTCCAGCGCGCTAACAGCCCGGGCCACCGCCGCCTTGTCCAGCGATGTCCTCTGGCTGATATCCTTCTGCGTCAACCCATCCTGGACATAGAGCGTGAAGAGGATGGGGTACTGCCCGGCGCCGATGCCGAAGGGCGCCAGCCGTTTGGCCATGCGGGCGGCCAGCCTTCGCCCGGTGATAGATATATACCTGCCCAGGGTATTGGAAAAATCAAATGCCATGACGTATCATCCTTTCGCCGGAGCCTTCGGCCCGGAGTGGGGTTGCACCCTGCGCGTCAGCCACACCAGACCCAGCATGACGCAAAAGAGCGCTCCCGATATCCAGTAAATGTCGCAGGTGGCCATCATCACCGCCTGCCGACGGATAGTTATCATCATCATGGTCAGCGCTCCGGGCATCTCCATCCCCCCCGCCACCATCTGGTCCAAGGCTTCGGAGGCCGGCCCGCCATACCATGTGACGTTTTCCACCAGGTGGGATTGATGCAGCGCCGCCCTGTTCTCCCACATGGTCACCGCCAGTGACGCGCCGAACCCCGCCGCCACCAGCCGACAGAAATTGGTCACCCCCGCCGCCGAGGCGATCTTTTCCCTGGGGATGCGGGAGAAGGTGATGGTGGTCATCGGCACAAAGAGGCACGCCATCCCAGCCCCCAGCACGAACCGGGGCATGGCCACGTCATAGAAGGTGGCGTCGGTGTTGAACCCGGCCTGCCAGAAGCTGGTGTAGGCGTATATGAGGAAGGCGAAGGTGCCCAGAATGCGGGCGTCCATCCTATGCACCAGGATCCCCACAAACGGCGTGATCAGCAGGGACAGGATCCCCGTGGGGGACGCGGCCAGCCCCGCCCAGCTGGCGGTGTATCCCATCTGGGTCTGCAGCCACAGAGTAAAGATGACGATACCGCCAAAAAACACCATGAACCCCATGCTCAACGTGAGGGTGCCCAGGGTGAAGTTCCAGTCACGAAACAGGGAAAGATCCACCACCGGGTGCTCCTCCGTCAGCTCCCAGGCGATGAAGAAGCTAAGCCCCATTGTGGCGGTGATGGCCAGGATCCACACATGGGCGCTGGAAAACCAGTCGTGCGCATTGCCGATATCGAACAGCATCTGCAGGCTCCCCACACCGATCACCAGCAGGGCCAGGCCCACTGTGTCCACCGGTTTGCGAACCACAGGTGTCTCCCGGGCCCTCAAAAAGCTCCATGCGGAAAAAGCCGCCGCCACCCCCACAGGGCCGTTTATGTAAAATATCCAGGGCCACCCGATGTTGTCGGTGATCCAGCCCCCCATGATCGGCCCCACTATGGGCGCGACCACCGTGGTCATGGCCCAGAAGGAAAGAGCGGTCCCCCGCCGCTCCTCCGGATAGCAGCGCAGCAGAAGACTCTGGGAAAGGGGGATCATCGGCCCGGCCACGGCGCCCTGCAGAACGCGGAAAACCACCAGCGTCTCGAAGTTATGGGAAAAGCCGCACAGGATGGAAACAAACGAGAAGAGTAGAGTGCAGGTGACAAAAGTGCGCACTTCGCCAAAATTGGCGGCCAGCCAGCCGGAAAGAGGCACCACGATGGCGGTGGCCACGGCGTAGGAGGTGATGACCCATGTCCCCTGGTTCGGGGTGACCGCCAATCCCCCGGCGATGGCGGGGATGGAGACGTTGGC
This sequence comes from Nitrospinota bacterium, assembly GCA_029879765.1. Classification (GTDB taxonomy): domain Bacteria; phylum Nitrospinota_A; class UBA7883; order UBA7883; family UBA7883; genus JAOUMU01. The sequence continues at coordinate 2,593 of JAOUPQ010000042.1, forward strand.
GATGGTGGTGTCCAGCACGTTCATGAAGGTGGCCATGGCCAGGGATATGGTGACGCCGACCAGCGCCCACCCCTTCATCGGCTCATAGTGGACCATCGTTTTATTCTTCCGGCGTGTTGGGAAGAGCGGCCTCCAGGCTTTCCTGATAAACGGTCTGCACCAGTTCATCCACCCCCTCGGCCTGGGCGGCGAACACGTCGCTGGCGCTTCGCTCCCTTTCCACGACGCCCCCCCGCGCCAAAGGCTGGCCATCGCGGGAGGTGGTGTCCACCGTGGCCAGCATGGAAAGCCCCAGTATCAGGGGGGCGTTGGCCAGTTCCGATTTATCCAGATCGATGCGCACCGGCGCCCGCTGGACGATCTTGATCCAGTTGCCGGTGGCGTTCTGGGCCGGGAGGATGGAAAACACTCCCCCGGTTCCCGCGCCGAAACCGGCCACCTTGCCGGCAAAGGTCACGAAGGAGCCGTAAAGGTCGCTCTTCAAGGTCACCGGCTGGCCCAGGCGGATGTGGCGCAGCTGGTTCTCCTTGAAGTTCGCCTCCACATAAACATCATCCAGCGGTATCACACTCATCAGGGGTCGGCCAGGGGCCACCAGCTGGCCCACCCGCACGGAGCTTTTTGCCACGTAACCATCCGCCGGGGCCAGAATCACCGCCCGCCGCATGCGCAGGAACGCCTCCCGCAAAGCCGCCCTGGCGCTCATGACCTGCGGATGGGCCGAGATCTCCCCTTCCCCCGCCAGAATTGTCGCCGCTTCCATATCCAGCCGGGAGGCCTCCAGGGAGGCTTTGGCCGATTCATAGACAGCCCTGGCCTTGTCGTATGTCTCCCGGCTCACCGCCTTTATCTCCACCAGCCCCTTGCGTCGCTCCATCTCATCGCGGGCCATGGCCAGGTCAATCTTTTTGGCCGCAAGAGCGGCTTTCAGCTGGGCGGCCCTGGCCCGGAAGTTGGCCACTGTTTGCACGCTCTGGGCCAGCTGCGCCTTGGCCTGGGCCAGGGCGATGGCCAGATCCGCCTCCCCCAGCCGAACCAGCGGCTGTCCCTTTTTTACAAACTCGGTGTTATCCACCCCCACCCACACCACCGTGCCCGCCAGCTGCGGCTCCACATGGTACATCCCGCCGGTCACGTATGCATTGTCGGTGACTTCCCGGAACTGCCCCGCCAGATACCACCACGCGGCGAGGGCCACGCCGCAACCGAGGAACACCCCCACCAGCGAGAGCAGGGCCAGCTTTCTGTTGTTATTTGAAGCCCGCGCCGCAGAGGCGCCCGGTTTGGTCTCGGTCATTGTTCTTCCACCTTTTCCATCTTGAATCCATCATCCCGAAAACCGCCCCCCAGGGCGGCGAACAGCGCCACTCTGGCCTGGGCCGCGTCTCCTTCCAGCCGCGCCAGGTCCCGCGCCTGGCCATATACTTCGTCCTGGGCCTGCAGAACCTCCAGGTAATCGTCCACTCCCTGGTCGAAGCGAAGCCCGGTGAGTTTGTATATCTTCTCCGCCGTGGCCAGCGCGCGCCGGGCGACCCGTATCCTGCGATCCAGGTTGTCGATCCGCGCCAACGCCTCCGCCGCTTCCCTGGCCGCGTGGATAATGGCGCGGTTGTATAACTCCACCGCCATGTCATATTCCGCCTCCGCCGCCCCCAGCTGCGCCCGCAAACCGCCTCCGTCGAAAATGGGGAGGTGGATCGCCGAGGTGGCGTTGTATATCAGGCTGCCGCCGGAGAGCAGCTTGGCGATCTCCAGCGACTGGAGCCCGACCAGGCCCCGCAAGTTGATATTCGGATAAAACGCCGCTCGGGTCGCTCCGATGGCGCTGGCCGCCGCCTCCACCCTCCACCGCGCGGCTATGATGTCCGGCCTGCGATGGGCCAGGTCCAGGGCCAGCTTCTCCGGTGCGGTGGCGGCGGGGAGGATGACCGGGCCAGAAGGAGGGTCTATGGCCAATCCATCATCCGGCCCGCCGCCTGACATAGCCGCCAGCATGTATCGCTCCCGGGCCTCCTCCCCCCGGAGGGCGAAAAGGGCGCCGGTGGCCACCGTCACGCTATACCTGGCCCGTTCCACGTTCAGCTGCGTCTCCAGCCCCTGTTTCGCTTTCTGGCGGATCATCTCCCGGCTGTTCTGGCGGGCCACCACGGCGGCCCCGGCGATATCCGCCAGGCGTCGGATATTTTGCAGCCGCAGATATGAACGGGTGATCCCCAGGGCCAGCGCCAGCCGCGCCGAATGAATGTTCGCCTGGGCGGCCTTGTGGGCGCTCACCTTCCCCTGGGCGGCCAGCCGGGCCGCGCCCCACAGGTCCAGGTCATAGGATAGGTTGGCGGAAAGCTCGGCGGAGGTGTATGGATTTTTTAGAAAATCTGCGGGGATCCAGGAGTTCTCGCTCATCCGCTGGGCGGCCACATTGCCACCGGCGGAGAGGGATGGGGCGGTGACGGCTCCGGCGCCTCGGGCCACCTGTTCGGCCAGGCGGGCGCGGGCGACGGCGATCTTCATATCGGGAGAGTCGGCGATGGCCCGCTCCACCAGGGCGTTCAGGGCGCCGTCTCCGAAGGTCTCCCACCATTTATCCCGGGGCCAGTCGCCAGGCTGCACAGCGCCTCTTTCCATAGACCGGGTTCGGGCATTTTCCACCGAAGGGGAAGCGGCCACCATGGAGCGGGGGGAAGGCTCCGGGATGGTCAGGCAGGAGGAGAGGAGGATGGCCAGCAGGGCCGCGGCCAGGGGCGCCGGAAAGGCGCGATGTTTGACGAGAGCGAAACCAGGAGCCAAGGCCACTTCCTCATGCGAATGAATATAGATGATATATCAACAATGCTGTTGATTTGTCAACTATGATGGCGTTTCACATTACATGCGAACGACATCTTGCATTTAGATATTACAGATAGTTACAATAACCATAATAATTAAAATAAAGAGAAACACATGATACGCATAAAAATAAATGCTAAAACCTTGTTTACCATTCTATTCGCATTTTCTTTTGCAAATATGGCGTGGGGTGAGCCTGTAATACCTCCTGACTTTGGCGATGATACCATTACTGTTCCCGCTACGTTGAATAAGGATCCATTGCCTTATATAAAGCTTGGAAAATTGACTGCTAAATTTGAGGAGACAACACTGGGTGAAATATTGAATGTATTCGGTAAAGGTTCTATGAAGAGTAGTGGTGAGGGTTGTGGGCATCAATACTGGCTATGCTATTCGTTGCCGAACCAGCGCTTTTGGCTGGCCTCCCATGGCGAAATGGGTGGGGACGAGCATTCATTAACCCAGGTTTATGCCATCACAACAACCTCCAATTCACAGGAGGAGCTGGCCGCGTGTCCCATGGTTCAAGACCATCATCTGCCCGTCGAGTTTTCCTTCGGCTGGATTGGCATGAATAAAGAAGCATTGGTGAAAGCTTTAGGAAAACCGTCCGGTGTCAAGGATGACAGGTATTTCTACTTGTTTGAAAGTGAGCAATGGGGGAAATATCGAGATGAGATGGTGATATGGACAACAATGGGGTATGTTGAATTAATTCTTGACGGTCAAAAGGTGATATCCATAATGGCCTCGCATGTCACCTCAAATTAGTGAATAAGGCTAATGGGGAAAATACTATTGGATTTTGGGAAATCAAATCCACCTCTACGACTGGTTACATAAATGTACATGCAACAACTTAACAGCTAGATCAGCCCCTAGCCACCCGCTCCGGGAACCTGCCTTCCAGATCCACTTTCCCCTCCACCACGTCCTCTATGGAGACGGAGAACAGCAGGTCATTGAAATGCTGGCAAAGCTTGGCCCAGAAGGCCTGGGTGACGCAGTCTTTGGATTTGGAGCACGGTTTTTCCAGCAGACTTTTCTCGTCGGCGCATTCGGTGATGATCAGGCTCTCGTCCACGGCGGCGAAGACATCGCCTATGGTGATCTGGCTGGGGGCCTTGGCCAGGTAGTATCCTCCCCCGGGGCCGCGGACGGATTTGACCAGGTTGGCTTTGCGCAGTTTAACAAAAAGCTGTTCCAGATAGTTCTGGCTCAGCCCCTGCCGCTCGGCGATCATCCCCAGGGGCACCGGCGCCTCGGCCTGGCAGGTCGTCATGTCCACCATGGCCTGCACCGCGTAGTGGCCCTTGGTGGATATTCTCATCTTGGGCTCACTCTATGACGTCCCGTTCGATGGGGTCCACCCTCATGCCATAGTTTTTCAGGGCGCCGATGGCGGACTCTATCGCCTCCAGGTCGCCGGAGATTTCCATCTCCACCAATCCCTGGTCGGTGTCGATCCGGGCCTGACGGATGTTGAGCACCACGTCATGGGTCTTGATTATCCGGCTGTATATCGGTTCGGCTATTTTATCCGGCGGGATGATCACCCGCACCCGCACGGAGGCGATGGGTTGTGGGCTTTGCTCCTCCAGCAGGGTCTTGTCCCCCTCCCGGATTAGGGCGCCCCGGCATTTTAGCTCCAGGATGGCCGCGTCCACGGCGCCGGCGGGGCCGGCAAGGCTTAGCACCAGCCACCCGGCGGAATGGGTGACCGAGGCTTTATACACCACCGGCTCCAGGCCGTGGCGCTTGGCCAGGCTATAGAGCACCGGCTCGCGCACCAGGTCCACAGGGAACGTGATTGAAAAATACCTGCCGTCCATGATCTATTTCTTTTTTATGATGAATTCCCAGTCGGTATCGTTGAACTTGTGGGGCCACAGGATGACCTCGTGCCCTTCGTTCTCCGCGCTGCGAGGGACGTTTTTGGTGGCGGGCTCATGATCCACCACCACCCGCAAAACCTCGCCCGATTCCATGGATTCCAGTTTCAGCTTGGTTTTCACGAAAGTGAAGGGGCAAACTTCCCCTTTTATGTTCAGTTCCCGGTCAGGCTTTATGGACATGTTTTCCTCCCATTGCCCTCAGAGGGTTATTATTTTCTGATGGGCGGCCACCGCTTCCACCAGTTCGGGGTAATCGATCAGTTTTATCCCGGCCTTGCCTCCCCGGATGGCGGTGTCCTCTTTCATGGCGAAGCAGTTGCCTGGCCAGTCGCCAGATTCGGCGGAGGGGTCGTGGGCCGCCCTGTGGCCGCCGGGAACTCCATAGGGGGACATGTGCCTGAACAGGGAGGAACCGTTGAAAACACCATCCTGCATCAGGATGACATGGTCCGCTTCCTTAAGGACAAGCCTGGCGTATTCATCTGGATTCTCCCCCAGGGGGCGGGTGACCAGCACCAAAGTTTTTGCGCTCATTATTTTCTGTTCCATGGAAAATCGCCATGCACCACATCACACTCGCATGTATCCGGCAACACGGTGACGACTATCCCCTCGTTGAGGGTTTTGCCCAGCTCCACAGCGGCGTAGACGGCGGCGCCCCCGGAGGATCCAACCATAAGGTTCTCTTCTTCGGCCAGCATGTTCACCATTGTATAAGCGTCTTCTGTTTTTACAGATATTTTCCCATCCAGCTCGTCGAGGTTGTATATACCGGGCACCAGGGACGAGCCCATATGTTTCAATCCCTCGATCCCATGCAGCGACTCCTCCGGCTCCACGGCATAGCATTTTACCTTCTGGTTGCGCATCTTCAGGCCGCGGCTTGTCCCCATGATGGTGCCGGAGGTGCCGATGCCAGCCAGAAAGTGGGTCACTTTCCCCTCGGTCTGCTCCCATATTTCCGGGGCGGTGGTGTACAGGTGGGCTTTCCAGTTGTCCGGGTTATTGTATTGGTCTGGCCAGAAGTACATTTCCGGATCCTGTTTAAAAATCTCCCGGCACAGGAGAATGGCGCCATCGGAGCTTTTGAACGGGTCGGAGTATACCACCTCCGCATGGTATGCCGAGGCCATAAGCTGTTTGCGCTCGTTGCACACGTTGCCGGGCATCACCAGCTTCACCTTGTAGCCTTTCACCAGGCCGATGAGCGCGTAGGCCACGCCGGTGTTGCCGGAGGTGGAGTCCAGAATGGTCATTCCGGGGCGCAGCTTGCCGTTGCGCTCCCCTTCCTCTATCATCCGCAAAGCCGCCCGGGCCTTAACAGAGCCGGAGGCGTTGAGCCACTCGACCTTGACCATGATCCGCACACCGGGGCAATATTTTTGTGGAATCTTTTTCAGTTCGACCAGGGGAGTGCCACCGATCTTCTTGAGTATGTCCGGTGAAATTTCGTCCGGCTTAAAATACGCCGAAGCCGCCAACTTGCTCATAACATGCCTCGCGTCAAGAAATAATCACATCCGACTCTTGGAGCATCCCGGCCGCGCCGCGCCCATCGAGCGGAAGAACCTTGTATTTATGGGCCTCCACGCCAGCCTTTGACATGGATGGAGTGTGGGCGAACAGCTCCGCGCCCAACAAGCCCAGGGTCTCCAGGCTTTTGTTTATCTCTATATTCGATGGGTTTTTTCCCATTTCGATCCCGTTCACCGAATATACGCCATTGTCGATGAACAGGACGCGTATCCGGTTGTCATCCTCCAGGGTCAGCCCCACCGCCATCCGCAGCTTCTCCGCCGTATAAAAGTCCGGTGGGCGGTTCACCACCAGCGCTATTCTCTTCTCGGTCATGTGAAACTTATCGTCCTGTCAAAGTCCTGTATATATCCGGCCAGGTCATACTGGCTGCCATATTTCACCCCTTCCACCTTTTCCGGGGCCTTGAGCTGGGCCCGGTTATGGTCGCACACCGTCACCGCCACGCCGTGGCTTGTCAGCATGGCAAAGTCCTCCCTGGCCAGAAGAGTCACCCCATCGGCCATGACGAACAACTGGGCCTCATGCCCGGCGGCCACGGCGGCCTTGGCGATTTTCACCGCGCTTTCGGCCATGGGGCTGGAGAAGCCCCTGTGTAAAAGAAGAAGTATTTTCAATGGTCGCTAATCCCGCAAAATTGATCGTAGTCTATAAGCTCGGTCACTGTGGGGTTGTCCCCGCACACCGGGCAGTCCAGATCCCGCCGCAGATTCAGCTTGCGAAACTCCACTTTAAGGGCGTTGTACATCAGCAGCTTGCCCACCAGCGCGTCTCCCTTGTCCAGGATCTGCTTGATCACTTCCACAGCCTGCAGCGTGCCCACCACGCCGGCGAGCACTCCCAGAACCCCCGCTTCCTGGCAGCTGGGCACCATCCCCGGCGGGGGAGGCTCCGGATAGAGGCAGCGGTAGCAGGGGCCCACCTTCGGCTTGAACACGGTCACCTGCCCATCGAACCGGAATATGGAGCCGTGGATATTGGTTTTGCCCAGCATCACACAGGCGTCGTTGACCAGGTATCGGGTGGGGAAGTTGTCGCTGCCGTCCACCACTATCTCGTAGTCCTTGAATATTTCCATCACGTTGTCGGCGGAAAGCCTTTCGTTATGGATTATCACCTTCACATCCGGGTTCAGGTTTTCGATAAACCTTCTGGCCGACTCGGTCTTGTGGATCCCCACCGTGGCCTTGCTGTGGATCACCTGGCGTTGCAGGTTGGACATATCCACCACGTCAAAGTCGAGCACGCCGATAGTGCCCACCCCGGCGGCGGCCAGATACTGCAATATGGGGGAGCCGAGACCTCCGGCGCCGAGGCACAGAACCTTGGCTTCAAGAAGCCTGGTTTGCCCCACTCCTCCCACCTCCGGCAGGATTATGTGGCGGCTGTATCTGTATATCTGCTCTTCAGTAAAGTCCATGCTGCTTCTCCTTACAAAAGGCGGACTCGCAATCGGGATTTATCCCCCCCTGCAGGACTCTTCGAAAAAAGCCCGGGCCAGAAGGGAAATCCCGGCCACATGTCAGCCCCTGCCTCCGGCGATGGCGGGAATAACGGAGATATCGTCCCCATCGCTCAGTTTTGTGTTTTCGCCGTCCAGGAAGCGGATATCCTCTTCGTTGACGTATATGTTGATAAACCTTCGCAGCTTTCCCTCTTCGTCATACAGCCGCTCGCTGAAACCAGGAAAATTCGCTTCCAGACCCGCGATCACTTCCTTGATTGTCTCCCCGGTTCCGGCTATTTCGCTCTCCCCTTTTGTCAGCCGCTGCAGCGGCGTCGGGATGCGCACCTTTACACTCGCCATTTCTCTCCTCGTTATATTGCCTTACGGATTACATGCTAGATTGGATTTCCTTGAACACGGAAACTTTCGGCTCGATGACCACCGGCGCCGGCAGATGGTTCTCCACCGCCTCCGTGGTCTTGAGCCCCTGCCCCGTGATGGAAATCACCGTTATTTCGTCCTTGCCGATCCTGCCCTGTTCGACCAGCTTTTTTGTAACACCAACGGTCACCCCGCCGGCTGTTTCCGTGAAAATGCCTTCTGTTCTGGCCAGAAGCTTTATGGCCTCCACTATCTCCGTGTCGGAGACATCCTCGCCCCAGCCGCCAGTGCTCCTGGCCACTTTGATCCCATAGTATCCGTCCGCCGGATTGCCGATGGCGATGCTTTTGGCGATGGTGTTAGGCTTCACCGGTTTGAAATCGTCCCTCCCGGCCTTGATGGCGGTGGTCACAGGGCTGCACCCCGTGGCCTGGGCGGCGAAAATCTTCGTCTTCACCTCGCCGATAAGCCCCAGCGACTCGAACTCCTTGAAAGCCTTGTGGATTTTGGTGATCAGGCTGGAACCGGCCACGGGCGTGATCACGTTGTCCGGCGCCCGCCAGCCCAGCTGTTCGGCGATCTCGTAGCCGAAGGTCTTGCTCCCGTCCCCATAGAAAGGGCGGATGTTTATGTTCACAAAAGCCCAGGGGAAAACCGCCGCCACCTCGGAGCAGAACCGGTTCACATCGTCATAGGAGCCCTTGATGCCGATGATCTTCGTGTCGTATATGGATGTGCCCAGGACTTTGGAGGCTTCCAGGTCGTTGGGAATGAAAATATAGCTTTTCATTCCGGCGCTGGCGGCGTGGGAGGCCACGGAATTGGCCAGGTTGCCGGTGGAGGCGCAGGCTATGGTGTCATAGCCGAACTCCCGGGCCTTGTTCACCGCCGCGGCCACCACCCGGTCCTTGAAGGATAAAGTGGGGTGGCACACCGAATCGTTTTTCAGATACAGATTGGTCAACCCCAGGGCGGCGCCCAGATTCCTTGCTCGGACCAGCGGGGTGTATCCGTTGTCCAGGCCCACGGTGGGATCGCCATCGATGGGGATAAGCTCCCGATACCGCCACATGTTCGCCGGGCGGGACTCGATAACTTCCCGGGTCAGGACCCTCTTTATCCCCTCATAATCATAACGGACCTCCAACGGCCCGAAACAGAACTCGCAAACATGAATCGGCTCCGTGGGATACTCCCTGGCGCACTCTCTGCACTTAAGCCCCTGCACGAAACTCATATGCTTATAAAAACCTTTCCTGTCGAATAAACTGGTCCGGGACGCCAGAGCGTTTGCCAGGCGAAAGACCACCACAATTCTATTTCGGCGTTCATGCCAGGAGGTGGGGGGGGTAAATCCGTTTACATACAACGATGTATCGCCAGCCCCACCGGCGCGAAACGCGCTTGGGAAATACCCAAGTAACTTACTTGGATATTAGACGATACCTTAGCTTTCTTGTCAAGTATTAGGTTTGTTCAGGAATGAACAGCCCACAAGCTCCCCCCCCCCTTATGCAGGAGGGGGAAAGCTGCCGACTAGTGCGGGAATCGATTCTGGATCGATATAGCAAAACAAAAATATGTATCCACAGTCTCGCTGTGGAGGCCGCAGGCCCGGTTACTGGACTTTGAAAGTCTTGTTGCCAGAGCCACTTCTGAACGTGCCGTTGCTGGAGTCGCTTACAAACCGGACATTGAGAGTGTAGCCGCCCGGGATGGCTACCATGATCTCCTTGGCGCCGGTGACTGAGGCGTTGAGCAAGCGAGACCAGCCACTGTGGCAACTTTTAATCTCCCCGGAGGATTGATGTCTTCTGCCATCGGCCGAGGTCATGAAAATCTTGCTGCCGATGGTCCTGCCATCCTCCACAAAACAAAGCTCCACATAGTAAGAGCAGGGGGATGATTGTCCGGGGAAACCGTTGATCCAGAACTGGGTTCTTTTCTGGCCGGCGCCTTCTTTAAGATCCGCCACCCCATTCACCGTGGGGCACCCTTGCTGGGCAAGCGCCGCGCCGCTCTGGATGGAGATCAGAGCCATCACGCCCAGGCCGATTCCCATGAAATATTTCCAATTTATCTTGCTCATCAAAATACTCCTCTCTTTAAATAAGCTATGCGGATTTTAACACAATTGTAAACAATCACTTTTACAAGATGCAAAACCCTGTTTGCAGGTTCTCCTTATTTAGAACGGACAACAGATCGCGCAATGTTGATCCGGGCGCCAAATAATCGCCCCATCTAGTTTTTTCGGGGTAATCCGGAATCGTAGTAGAAGTGGAACGTCGCCTCGCCATACCTGCGGGTGTCCTTCAGGGCCAGGCCATAGGGCCCCCCATCGGGAGGCGCGGTTCTTTTGTTCAGCTCCAGAACAAGCCAGCCCCCTTCGGCCAACAAAGGCGCGGCGGCCTGTATGATATCCTCCTCCAGCCCCTTGTCCCAGGGAGGGTCGGCGAACAGATACTCAAACCGGGCGCCAGCTGCGCGCATCCGCCTGGCCTCGGCAAAGAAATCTCCCTGGATCAGGGTGTAGCCTTCCTCCGATCCAGCGCCACAGGCCTCCGCGTTTTTCCGGGCGACCTGGGGGGTATCGCGCTCCACCGCATAAACGCTGGCCGCCCCCCGGGAAAGCGCCTCCAGCCCCACGGCGCCGGTTCCGGCGAACATGTCCAGGAACGCCGCGCCGATAATGGACGGGCCAATGATGTTGAACAGGGCTCCCCGGGCTTTATCGGAAGTGGGGCGAATCTCCGGACCGCGCGGGCAGTACAGGGCGCGGCCCTTGTACTTTCCGGCGATGATCCTCACTCCTGGGAGTCCTCCCTCGGCTTGCGCGCCTGGAGTTTCTGGCTGTTCAGGATGGTGTCCACCAGCGCCGCCAGCCATATGAGCAGGGCGATGCCGATGACCACCAGCAGGTTTCGGGCCAGGTTGAACGCCTCATCGGTCACCTCCAGCTTTTCCCCCGCCATCACCGGGGCGAAGACCATCTGCCCCACAATGAAAGTGTGGACCACGATGTCCACAAACAGGATGGCGGAGGGGATGGCGAAAAGCAGCGCCTTGGTGGTGTGGCCGGTAAAATACTGCCCGGCGCCGGGAAAGAACAGGGAGAGCAGGACGAGCTCCCAAAAAGTATATGGCTTCTCCGGGGTCTTGCTCTTGCTGGTCATATTCACACCACCTCTGAAAGGTCTTCAAAATGCGTAAAGGACTTGAAGAAGCGGAACCTGTCGGCTATCTCGTTTCGCTTCAGCTTTCGCAGCCGGTCTATGGAGAAATCCTCCACGGTGAAGGAGGCCATCACCGAGCCCATGACTATGGCCTGGCGAAGGATGGTTTCGTTCAGCTCCGGCTCGTTCATCCGGGCGATATGGCCCATGAACCCGCCCGCGAAGGTGTCTCCCGCTCCGGTGGGGTCGAATACATCCTCCAGCGGGTATGCGGGGGCGGAGAATATATCCCCTTTATGGAACAGCAGGGCGCCGTACTCCCCCCGTTTTATGATGACGGTGGAGGGGCCCATGTCCCGGATGGAGCTGGCCGCCTTTTGCAGGTTGTTAGTCCCCGCCAGCATCCTGGCCTCTCCCTCGTTGATTATCAGGATGTCCACCCTGGCCAGGGTCTTTTTAAGCTCCGCCAGGGCGCCGTCTATCCAGAAGTTCATGGTGTCGCAGGCCACCAGCCTTGGCTTTTCCATCTGGTCCAGCACTTTCTGCTGCAGCTTCGGGTCTATGTTGGCCAGAAACAGGTAGTCGCTGTCGCGATAACTCTCCGGCAGCTTCGGGTCGAACCCCATGAGCACATTAAGCTGGGTGTCCAGGGTCTTGGCCTCGTTGAGATCAAAGCCATATTCCCCCTTCCAGTGGAACGACTTTCCCTCGGCCTTCTCCACTCCGGAGGTGTCCACATCCCGCTCCTCCAGCGTTTTCATGTCGGCGTTGTCGAAATCCTGACCCACCACCGCCACCAGCTTTACCTTGGTGAAAAAGCTGGCGCACATGGAAAAATATGTCGCCGAGCCACCCAGGGCGCGGTCGCGCTGGCCAAAGGGGGTTTTCACCGAATCGTAGGCCATGGTGCCCACCACAACAAGACTCATTCTTCTCTCCTATATCCTAAACTTTCAAAAATGCGCTCCACCTGCGCGGGCGCTGAATATTTATTTTCCTTCCCTGCCGGGCCAGTGGTCGAAATACTGCATGCTGGTCTTCTTGAACTCCCGGATGGAGAAGAGCACATCATAATCATCTATCCCCACAGCCTCCGACATGCGCTTGGCGATGTCGCGCACCTCCTGCTCCGTCTGGCCATGGATCATGGTGAACAGGT
>JAOUPQ010000242.1 GCA_029879765.1 Nitrospinota bacterium
CGGATGGACGCGGTGCATCGGGGGATGGACCTGGCGCGGGATATGTACGGGTTCGAGAGCGCGCTGATGGCGCGGTCTATATTGCACGGGCGAGGATGAGCGAAATGGTGGAGGCGAGGGGAGTCGAACCCCTGTCCGAAAGATATATATCATTGTAATATTTAACATTATCCCTCGCCGAACCTGTCCCTGGGTTGTCCCTGGGATCGAAGGTTGACAATTTTGCTCTTCTTTATCACGTCCATTGATGTGTAATTTGATCTGGCTACAGTTTCTCCATTGTCGAGAATATCCGCAATGTCGGAATAAGTTGCCCCAGCCTCTCGTAGCTGCTTCCCCATGCTATGGCGCCCAAATTCGTTGAGTGTGCAACTATAACCAGCCGCTTTGGCTGCGCGGACAAATATCTTCCTCAACACCGCGTCGGTGTATGGGACGTATTTCTTCTTCCTGTTATGGTGAGCAAACAGATAATCTTTTGGTCCGACTGGCCCTCTTTCATTGATTGCCTTTCTGGCCACTTCCGCCATCATAGGCGTGAGCGGGAATTCTCGCCCTGCATGATGTTCAACCTTTGGGAATGGCTTCCAGGTTTCACAGTCGAACGCTCCGGAAAGAATGTAAGACGATTTAGAGAATATAACATCCTCCACTCGGGTGGCCCGGTACTCGTTTATCCGCCGACCGCTTTCCATCGCCCAGATAAGTATCCATTTGTCCATTCCCTCCGGGATCTTTGATAGTATTTCGCTTTGCTGGTCTTGCGTGAGTCCCGCTTTCTTTTTTGACAATGACGTTATCCTGGGCAGGTCGGGAATAGTTTTCAATTCTTCCCTTCTGTGAGCCCATCGGAGTATATGTCCTAGGTGTCCAATCAGTTTCCGCTTCTGATTCCTGGAGCACTTAAGCGATGAAAGCCAGTCTGATATCTGCGGTTTGCGCACTTCCTGAATATCCATTTCGCTAAAAAACTGGAAATACTTCTGCGCTTTTTTGATATCTTCATACCCAGACCTAGAAAGCCAGTCTTCATGCCCTGGCTCAAGACCCATCCTCCGTTTTTGGTCTTCAAGGTATTTTATAGTGTAAACCTCAAATCTGAAGCGCTCTTTGTGCCTGGGAAGGTAATTGTTAATATTAAAAACTCCCCTGGTGATTTCTCGTGATATTTTGTCCTTAAGTGAAAACACTGAGAATCGATGTAGGATGTTCCCATCTTGGTCCGTGTATATTTTTCTCCGTCCGCCTTTGATTCCTGTTATATCCAAAAACACTCGTTCAGCGCTCCGATGATGCTGTTTACATGTAAACAGGTTCTTTTCCTGGAACAGTACTCCGCAATCGAAACACCGCTCTTTTGAACGCACCACGATCCTCATGCCCATCGCCTCCCAACTTGCCAACTGGAAAGCGATTATATCAGATTCGCCTGTCTGATAGAGGTTGGCGAGGGTGGTGGCGGTCATGTCACTCGACTCCACAGAGTTCGCCAGGCGAGCTCGACCTGACTGGGCACGACTCCGTTGCCGAGCAAACGGATGCGATCAATCCGCTCACGGCGTCACCTCCAGGAACTTCTTGTAGATGTCCCCACCTTCTTACCCCACCTCCACCCGGTTAACGTGTATACTCACGGTGGTTAAACCTTACATCCTTCTTATGTGGGGCATTAGCTTCCCAATTCCATTGCCCGCAGTTGCCACAATAACTAAGGGAAAAAGAATAAGGAACAAAGTTTAAATCCCCTCCACAGGCCCGACACCAGAAATTAGCGTAGATATCAAGCGGATTGAGACCGTGCCTCTTGATAACATTCATATGCCAGTTAGTTATGCTCATTCCACATCCTCCCCTTTGGCTTTGGCTATTATTTTTAAAGCGTTTTTAATAGTTATATCCGCGCGTTTCCCTATTCGTGCATTGCCTTCGTAATGATCCTCTAAAACTGCTAGTACACACTTTTCCAACGCATCCAACATATCCGGCGCGGCGGCAATGAGATTTAGATTCGCAACGTTTTCTTTTTGCAATTTTTCCGCTGAAAATTTAGAATCGCCGAGGGCAACCCGTACATAAAAAACAAATCTATCCTTTTTAGCTTGAAAAACAGCAGATCGCATAGGGTCAAATTCCCAAGGCCCCGGTGTATGCTTACTCATACTCCCCCCATCCTCCAGTTACCCTGCAAATCACCTGTTTCTGAGGGCGCTCCCGAGCTGCCCTCCCTCTTTCGTGTAATCCATCCAAAGCCAGCTATATGTGCCGTGGTGGTGGCATCCTGCGTTTCTGGCTATCCATCCCGGCAGCTGATCCGGCTGGCAGCAACAGCTTCCGGCAATGGAACTCGCCGCATTTGCAGCACCAGGGCCCGTGGTGCGGTTCGTCCGGCCTTGCTCCCGCCCAGTCTCGTGTTCCTTCCTGGAGTCGCAGGAACTCGGCAAGGTCTCTGTCTTCATAGTCCATCGCATCCCATCCGCGATTTAACACCGGATACCAGCTCCCGCATTTTCGCCAGGTTCTCTTTGGCTTCTTCCGGCGATGTGGCTTCCTCGGGCAACAGATTTCGATCATCACGGATCCGATGACGCTCCCGTTCCTCGTGGTATATTTTCCGAGCTTCCGGCGCCACCTGGGCAATCACGCCGGTCAGGTTCATTCCCTTGTTCCACTGAGGCACAGTCTTGCATACCATCCGAGTTGCAATCTGGAACAGGCGCGTTGGCCAGTTCTGAAAATCCTCATACCACACTGCCCAGTTCTCGGCGGTGGCCACCTCCCGCAATATCGGGAAGTGATCCGTCAGTGTCTTCGCTTCGTTTGTAAATTCAATCTTGGTCATGGTGTTATGTCGATAGTCGGTTTTTCATTCGCAAATTCTTCCAGTCCGGATTTACGCTTGCCCGGCGGTGAAGTCTCTTTCGGATCCTCCCTCCTGGCCCAACTCAGGATCGTGGCGTAATGGTCCCGGTACTTTTGCTCCTTGCCGAGGGACCGCATATATCCAGACAGCCGGTTTATCCGGTCCCATGCTCCGGTCTTCCCGAATTTCTGGACAAGCTTCCCGATCTCATCCTCCGTCAGCTTTACGTTTTCAAACTCACCGCACGCGATTTTGGCGGGCTTGCCCGCCTCTCTCTCTTTCTGGTTCTGGTTCTTGTTCTGGTTAGGTTCTGGTTCTGGTTCTGGTTCTGGTTTAACCGGGAATTTCCCGGCAAATTGGCGCGAATCGGCGCAATCTGGCGCAGGGTATTTGGATTCTCTTCTTTTGTCGATTCTCTGGTGCTTCGAGAATTTCGTAACATACAGATATTTAACGCCATTCACCTCATAAAGAGTAATCAAGGGATCATCCGGGTCCGCTTGCTCCAGTTCATCGACCAAATTTTCGATGTGCACGCGGTCAGCCGGGAAGATTTTCAGCTTCAGCCGCTTTGGGTCGTACTTCACCCTCCCCCAGTCATCGGCGCACTGCCAAAGGCCGATAAAAAACAACCTGGCCATGGCGGACATGGCAACAATCGCTCCATCAGTCCAGAAGTCAGGGCTGATCATGCGCTTTTTCATTTCACCACCCCTTTTGCTCGGAATTGAAACTCTTTGGCAGCGATCGCTCTTTTTGAGTTGTTTTCATCTCATCACCCCGCCAGTTCAGCTTTCCTCTTTTTCAGCAGCTCCGTCAGTTCCTTGACCTCCTCTTCGGTGAATCCTTCCCAATTGCCCTTCCCCACTTCCGCCCATGCGGCGCTCAACTCCTCATGGGTCTCGGCGTCCTGCAATGCCGACCTGTGATCCTCGAACGCCGGATTTCCGTCGCTCCCCTTCGCGCCCGCCAGTCTCTCTTTCAGCGCCTCTGTTTTGGCCTGGGTTTCCTTCTCCACTTCCGCATACTCGGGGATCGGAGTCACGTCCGCGTCTATATAATCATCCTGCCTAAACGCTTCCTGCGCCTCCACCGCCATGGGCAGGTACTTGCAGAGACGCTTGATCGCAGTCTTCTTCCACATGGCCTCAGGATGCGTCGCCCATGGGCCGTTATCAGCCGCCTTGCTCGATTTCTTTGCCCGCTCGATATCCTCCGGATACAGGACCTCCATGGCGTGTGACCCGTCCTTCATTCGCGCCACCGCGTAAACCGCGATCATTTCACCGCGTGCTTTCATGGTCGGCACATGCTCCAGGGTTTCGTTCAACCCGAGCTGGTACAAAAAACGGTCGTTGGAATAGACCACATTCGCGGAAATCGTCTGTATTTCGCCAGAGCGTCTGGCCAGAGTCATCATCCCCTGATATCCGAGTTGCAGTTGCGCCTCGTTGGTCTTGGTCTTCGAGTTCCAGAAAGGGATCAGGTACGCCTGCCCCAGTGTCCCGTCCGGCTCCAGCCCCAGCTGGGCCGCCTGCATCAGGGACGCCAGAAGCGACCGGTGTGTGCATTTGAGCAAGGCGGGGGTTTTCTGGACCGCCACGTTCATCAAGCGGAACATCCTGTTCACATTCAGGTGTTTCGGGACCACCGCCGCGAGCTTGCCCCGGTTCTCCTCCAGCATGGCGCGGACCGTATCCGCCTGGCTCAAAGGTTCAATTGCCGTTGTCGTCATGATATTTTTTCTCCTGTTGGTTGGTTATTTGCCTTCA
>JAOUPQ010000243.1 GCA_029879765.1 Nitrospinota bacterium
GGATGTGCGGGTCACCGGCGGCGAGCTTATAGGCGCCCGGCTGGATCTGAACGCCACTCCGGACGCCCTGCCCGCCATGGCGGCGCTGGCGGCCATGGCCCAGGGAACCACCGAAATCGTCAATGTACCCCAAGCGAGGATAAAGGAAACCGACCGGATCGCCGTCATGGCCGAGGAGCTGGCGAAGATGGGGGTGGATATCGAGGAGCGCCCCGATGGGCTGGTGATCCGCGGTGGCGGAATCAAAGGGGCCAAGGTGCGAAGCCATGGCGATCACCGGGTGGTGATGAGCCTGGCGCTGGCCGCGTCCCGGGCGGACGGCCCGGTCACCATCCAGGCCGCCGAGGCGGTGGACATCACCTTTCCCAACTTCGCCGATCTATATCGCCAGTGCGGCGGGCTGCTGGAAATAGAAAACGACTAGACATTCTGGCCGCCGAGGTGGTGGACATCACCTTTCCCAACTTCGCCGATCTATATCGCCAGTGCGGCGGGCTGCTGGAAATAGAAAACGACTAGACATCCAGGCCGCCGAGGCGGTGGACATCACCTTTCCCAACTTCGCCGATCTATATCGCCAGTGCGGCGGGCTGCTGGAAATAGCGGAGGAGCAAGTCCAGATCCCGCGCTCAGGGAAGGGCGGCGGTGCTCTCTTTCTCCAGGATCCTGGGCTGGGTGTAGCTGACCAGATCCTTTTTCATCTCCCAGCCATCCTCCTCCCCTCCGTAGTACCCCCTCAAGAACCGGACCCTGGTATACCCCAGCTTTTCATAGAACCTCATGGCCCTGTGGTTCTGGGACGATACCTGCAGCACCATCGCTTTCATTTTCTTCAGCCGGGCCAACCGCTCGGACAAGGCCATGAGCCTGGCGCCGATCCCATGGTTCTGATAGGCCGGATCCACATCTATGGTCAGCGCGGAAGCTTCCCTCTCCGGCCCGATGCGCAGGATCATGTATCCCGCCAGTTCATCGGCGGCGTGGGCCACGATAAAGCTCACCGCTTCTTCCAGCATAAGGGAGTGGAAGACCTCCAGGTCATAGGAGGAGTGGGGGGGGAACAGACGGGCGTCCAGCGAGAACATGGCGGGGATATCCGCCCACAGGCCCGGGCGAAACCTGATTCTTTGTGAGTTGATAAACAGCCCCATACGTCCGCGTCCCCTGGTTGAACCTGATTACATATTATCGCTGTCGCAAACGCCAGTCAAATAATCTATACGTTAAACCGGAAGAACATCACGTCGCCGTCTTTAACCACATAATCGCGCCCTTCCACCCGCAAAAGCCCCTTTTCGCGGATGGCGGCCTCGGAGCCCAGCTTGTTCATATCCTCGTAAGAATATACCTCGGCGCGGATGAAGCCCCGCTCGAAATCGGAATGGATCACCCCGGCGGCCTGGGGGGCGGTGGAGCCTTTGCGCACGGTCCATGCCCTGGTCTCTTTCGGCCCGGTGGTGAAGTATGTTATCAGGTCCAGCAGGGCGTATCCCTCGCGGATGAAATGGTTCAGCCCCGGCTCTTCCAGGCCCAGGTCGTCCAGAAACATCCGCTTCCCCTCCTCGTCCAGCTCCATCAGCTCCGCCTCTATCTTGCCGCATATCTCTATGGCCTTGGCCCCGTCCCGGGCGGCGATCCGGGCCACGGCGCTCTTGGCGGCGGTCTCCTTGCCCAGCTCCGAGTCGTCCAGGTTCATCACGTATATCAGCGGCTTGGCGGTGAGCAGAAACAGGTCCGCGCACAACGCCGCGTCCCCCTCCCCGAAAGCCTGGCGGGCCAGCTGGCCGTTGTTGAGCTTTTCCATCAGCGCCTCATACCGGGGGATGGCGGCCACCATCGCCTTGTCGCCGGTCTTTTTCCCCTTGGTGGCGGCGTCTATGCGGCGCTGGAGGGTGTCCATGTCCGCCAGAAGAAGCTCGGTGCGGATGATTTCTATATCGGAGGCGGGATCCACCCTGCCGGAGACATGGGCCACGTCCTGGCTCTCGAAACAGCGCACCACATGGGCCACGGCGTCCACCTGGCGGATGTGGCTCAGGAACTTGTTCCCCAGCCCCTCCCCCTTGCTGGCCCCGGCCACCAGCCCCGCTATATCCACCATCTCCATGGCGGTGGGGACCACAGACTTGGACTTGGCCAGCTCCGACAGCCGGGTCAGGCGCGGATCCGGCACAGGGACCACCCCCACGTTCGGCTCTATGGTGCAGAAGGGGAAATTGGCCGCGGTGGCGCCGGCGGCGGTGAGCGCGTTGAAGATGGTGGACTTGCCCACGTTGGGCAGCCCCACGATGCCACAATTAAAACCCATGAGAACTCCGTGGAAAAAATCGATTATTATACGGCGCCCGGAGGGAAAGGGAGGGGATTTTGTTCAGGTGGAGAACACTTTTTAGTGAAAAAAGGCTTTCTACACCCGAACAAAAAACTCCAGCAGGCC
Organism: Nitrospinota bacterium; assembly: GCA_029879765.1. GTDB lineage: Bacteria > Nitrospinota_A > UBA7883 > UBA7883 > UBA7883 > JAOUMU01. The sequence goes on from JAOUPQ010000243.1 coordinate 2,438, forward strand.
CCGGCTCCCCCGGTCAGATCCGGGAGTTGTACCTGTCTATGGCGCCCAGGATAAGGTCGGTGGCTTTTTTCAGGATGGCGAAGCTTTCTTCATAATCGTCCTGGCTGACGGCCAGCCCCGCCTCGTTGAGAAGATCCTCCGCCTCCTGGGCCACGGCGGTATCCGCGGCGGCGGGGTTATTGGCGTATCCGGTTTTCAGATTGCGCAGGATATCTGTGAGGATTCCGCTTAGGCGGATGTATCCCCCCATGTTTTTGCGCATCTCCAGGGCGGCGCTGATCTCGTCGGATTTGACGGTGATCTTCTCCGCCATGGCGGGCGCCGCCAGCAAGGAAAAGGCCAGAAGGGCCGCGACAATGATTCTGTAATACTGCATAAAATCACCCAAAGATTAAAATATCAGAATACCTTTTTGTGAAGAGAATAGGCAAGAAATAAGAGAAAGGAGGGGCTATTGGACGGAGGGGGCGACAGGGGATGGTTTTGCAGGGGGGATGGCTTCCGGAGTGATCACTTTCTCGGCGACCAGGGAATCGTATATTTGCGGGCATTTTTCTTTCATGTGCGCTTCGATCCCCTCGTGGAGATGGATGAATCTTTCAAGAAATGCTTTTTTTGATAGTTCTCCCTCACTGAGTTTTTGTTTTCGCGCTTTGATTGAAATATCTTTTAGGCTACGTTGCTCTTGAAAATATATTTTTAATATCCTTTCCCCAGTTTCCTTGTTGATACAAGCAGCTTTGAATCTTGCTTCTGTAAAGGTTTTGTCATATTTGGAATTCATCCCCTTGGTGAGCAGTTCCTCCCACTCCTTTTTCCTCTCCTCGCTCATATCCTTGTCAAAATCAATTTTCAAACCCGACTTTTTGTTCATGGCCCTTTCATATCGCTCTTTTCCTTTCTTCATATTTTCATCGAATGTAATTCGCTTGTTTTCCGGAATAAACTTTCTCATATCTTCTGTTTCCGTGTCCCAGTTGTAAGGTTTTTTTGTTTCATCAAATTTGCGATTGTACACAAATTTGCGATTGTACACAAATGCGCCTTCCAGTATTGTTTTTTCGTCAGTTAGTATCCCGAAAAGGTTTGTATTAAAAATAACGGCGCCTCTTAGTTGGGCATTTTTCAAATTCGCGCCTTGAAGGTTGGCCCATCTTAAATCTACGCCCTGAAGGTCGGCGTTATTCAATTCCGCGCCTTGAAGGTTGGTCCCACTCAAGTACGCGCCTTGAAGGTTGGCCCCGTATAAATTCGCGCCTTGAAGGTTGGCCCCAAACAAATCCGCGCCTTGAAGGTTGGCCTTGTATAAATTCACCCCTTGAAGCTCGGCCCTTCTAAAATCCGCGCCTTGAAGGTTGGCCCATATCAAATTCGCGCCTTGAAGCTTTGCATGGCCTAACCTAGCATTCGTTAATATCGCTTTTTCGAAATCAGCCCCATTTAATATGGCTTCATCCAAATTAGCGAAATTCAGTTTTGTGGTTTCATCAGCTTTGGCCTTTCGCAAATCGCATTTAATAAAGTTTGCATGCCGCAGATCCTTCCCCCGCAGGTCCACCCCCTCGCCGAAATCAAGAAACGCCTGCATCTTGGCCTGCTCCGCCGCCATAGCTCGCTCATCCGGCGTGACGTCCTTTTCCTTCTTCTCCAGCTTCGCCAGCTCCCGTTCCACGTATAGCTGGATCACTTCGCTGGGCGGCTCCTTGACAATAAAGTTCGTCTCTTTTACGTCCAGATCAAGGCTCAGATATTCAGTGCGCTTTCCTCTTTCATCGGTCATTAAGAAATGGATAGGAAATAGTGCATAATAATATAAAAAACCAAAGCAGGCAGTTGCTACAATCACTTCTCCCACTACATAGGCAATACTAAGCGCTTCTCCAATTTGATAATCCTTTTCAGTCGTCACTTTTCTGAATATCTGGAGACAGGAGACCACTATCAATAAGTCTATAATGATCAGCAAAACATGCTGTTCAGTTTTTGCTTTTATGGTTAATAGATGATTGAAAGACTTGCTCACCTCATAAAGCTGGTCAACTGGAACAAACGCATGCGCAGGAAAATACCGGTTGGCGAAATAGAACATCACCAGCAGCGGCAGGACGAAGACCGCCAGAAACATCAGCAGGTTCGAGACGAAACCGGAGAAGGAGAACACGGAGCG
>JAOUPQ010000043.1 GCA_029879765.1 Nitrospinota bacterium
TACCATATAATACTCCGAAACGTGTTCAATTTCATCCAGTTGAGCGAATATTGATTGTGGATAGAAAGTCGTCCCGCGCATCTTGATCATCTGCTTTTTGCGCCCAAGGATCGGGCCAAGACGGATCGAGCTTCTGCCGCATCCGCAGGGTTGGTCGATGAAAAAGCTCACATCGCCAGTCTTGAACCTGAGAAGAGGCATTCCCTCCACCATGAAAGGGGTGAAAACCACCTCCCCCACCTCTCCGGCGGGCAGCGTCTTGCCTGAACTATCTATCACTTCCGTGTAACCCAAAGCAGGATGGGCATGACCACCTTTCCTTTCAGAGCACTCGCAAAAAGTCGTAACAATCTCGGACGAGGCGTAGGTGGAATAAACTACCGCCCCCCATGTATTCTCCAGCGCGGCGCCCAGCGCCCGCAGGGTCAATTCCTTGTCCCGTACCGGCTCACCGATACATATCAATCTTTTGACGGACTTGAATATGCCGGTTTCACCCCGTTCCGCTATAGATTCCCCAAGCTTTTGTAAAAATGATGGTACACCAACGATAGCAGACACGGGCATACTATACAATATTTCCAAATGACTGGCAATACCACTCAATCCGTTACGGATCGCGGCGGCGCCGATCTGGCGAAGGCCGGAATAATAGGCCTGTCCCGCGACAAAACACCGGTCCATGGTGCAGGTGAGCAGGACCGTGTCCTCGTCGGTTATGCCGGTTCTTGACAAGGCTATTTTTTCGTTATAGGCAAGGCGGGTCATGTCGCTTTCCGTATACATGATGCGCGTGGGCTTGCCGGTGGTTCCGGAAGAGAGCACAATATCGGCGACCTTTCTCTTTGGAACAGCCAGAAAATCGTCATTATACTTTTCAATGTCCCCCTTCTCGGTGAAAGGTATGTGGGGCAGATCCGCCAGACCCACACGGCCAGGGTCGATACCTTCCCTGGCGAACATATTCTTGTAATATCCGGAATGTTGGGCAAGATACCCCATATGCTCCAGGAAAAGCGCCTCCTGAACCGTCCGCGCCTTTTCAGGGGCGGCTTTGTCCACCCAATCGAAGCTGTTAAAGTCCTTCATTGCCCTTCACTCATAGTCGCAATCTCTTCCCCGATCCTTTTGCGCACATTGCTTTTTACCACATACGCGGTGGAGTCCTGGTATTCCTCCCATGTGACAGGGGGCAGGGAGCGCACTATTATAGTCCCCGGGTGAAGCCACATCGACCCCTTGGGTGGAATTTTCTTGTTGCCGTATATACAGACGGGAACTATGGGCGCTTTTGTCTCCAGGAAAAGCCGGAAGGCTCCGCTGTGGAAGCTGCCCATCTCCGCCCCATCGATCCGGGTACCCTCCGGAAAAAAGGCGATGGAGACCCCTTCATCCAGGAGGGTTTTCGCATCTGCAAGAAACTTTTCGAAAGGCATGTTGTTGACATCCAGGTATTTGCCCAGCCTGGCGTAATAACCGATAATCGGTATGGAAAATGGCCATACGTTCACCACCTGCACCATTTCATATGGGAACACCGACATCAGGAAGGGGTCTGACATGGAATTATGGTTGCACACATAAATGTGGGGAACTGACTTGTCCACATTGGACATGTCCTCATACCGCACCTTGACCAGGGGGTATGGAAGCCGGACAACCACCTGGCCATAAAACCGAATGGCCCGGCGGAAATATCTATAAAAGAGTCTTTCGGAGATGAATATCCTGGCGGTGACGAGAATGACCGACAAAGTGGGGATGATCAAAGCGCTGGCCAGGAAGAACAGAAGATAAAAGGTCGTGTTCAAGTAGATTAACTTCAACTTCTTCATGTGCCAATTATTTTCCGCGAGAACCGTCACAGCGCAACATAGCGCCATCCGTTCTAGTTGCTATTTTTTATATGAATGTCTCTGGGATGTTCCGCCACGCAAAAAGGTTCATCGCCAGGGAAAAACCTGGGAGGGCTATTTCCCCATTTCCGCCCTGGTGGTGGAGACAAAGTCGTATATATCCTGCAACGTCCTTATCTCCCGGAGCTTCTCATTGTCCGTAATCTCGATTTTAAAACCCTTTTGCAGTTCCACCACCAGATCCACAATATCAAGGCTGTCCAGGCCGAGGTCCATGAAAATATGGGCTTCCGGCTTGATTTTTTCCTTTTCGATCTCAAAGGCGTTTTCAAACACCTTGTTGACTAATTCCACGATTTCCGGTTCTGTCATCGCTAAATCCTGAAATACGGCTCTTGCCTGTTATAAATATCGTGCTGAAACGGATAACTATAGGCGTATTCCGCCATTCTTACAAGCGTCTTGGACGCTGTCAATTGTTTTATCTTTGCAATAAAGGCATGCCTTCCCCATTGAAAAAGTTTTAGTTAAATCGTGTCTCCATGCTCCGGCGGCCTGGGGCGACGCTTTTGGCGGTTTTTGGCCTTCCCCGATTCCCCCACAGATATTCGGCCAGCCTGTGTCGATTACCCCCATATCGGATGTCGGACCAATCCCGTTTCAATTTGATCTTCCTGCAAACATTGCGTTGACATAAGGGCAAACTCCGGCTAATTTATTTACCTTTCACACATAACTCCAGATATAACCTGATGACGCGCAAAATCGCTTTTCTGTTTCCCGGCCAGGGGTCGCAGTTTATCGGCATGGGCAAAAGCCTTATGGATGAATTTCCGGAGGCCAGAAAAAGGGTCCAGGAAGCCTGCGATTCACTGGGATTCGACATCGGCAAGCTTATTGTCGATGGACCGGAGGAGGAACTGAAAGCCACATACAACACCCAGCCTGCCATTCTGCTGGTTTCGGTGATCGCTCTTGAAGCGCTGCAGGAAAGAACCGGCGTGGAGGGCGCCATCACCGCAGGGCACAGCCTGGGCGAATTCTCCGCCTGCCATGCGGCGGGGGCCTTGTCCTTCCAGGACGCCATCCGGCTGGTGCGTAAAAGAGGGGAGTTGATGCAATCGGCGGTGCCCCTGGGCGTGGGCGCCATGGCGGCGATTATCGGCCTTTCGGCGTCGGAGGTGGAAGCCCTCTGCAGGGAAGTGGATGGCGAAGTGGCCCCGGCCAATTTCAACAGCCCGGAGCAGACGGTGATCGCCGGCAAGACCGAAGCGGTGGAGAAGGCCGCCACCCTGGCCAAGGAAAAAGGCGCCAAAAAAGTGGCCCATCTGCCCGTCAGCGCTCCTTTCCACACTTCCATGATGAAGCCCGCCCGCGAAGGCCTGGCCCAATTCATGGAAAACATGACGATAAACGACCCCAGGTTCCCTATAATACGCAACGTGGATGCGGGCCTTTCCACCACGGCGGATCAGGTTCGCCAGGGATTGATAGAGCAGGTGACAGGATGTGTGAAGTGGGTGGATTCCATGGCCCGGCTGGCCCAGGAGGGGGTGGCCGAGGGACTGGAAATCGGGCCGGGAAAAGTGCTCACAGGATTGATGAAAAGAATCGACAGGTCCTTTAAAATACGGGCCATAGGGGAAGCGCCGGATATCCAGTCATACAAGGAGGAGAGTGATGGGCAGGCTTAGCGGAAAAACAGCGCTGATCACCGGCGCCAGCAGGGGCATTGGGGAAGGAATAGCCCAGGCCTTCGCCAGGGAAGGGGCGGATCTTTATCTGGTCTCTCGTTCCTCGCCGCTGGACAGCGTCCTGGCGGAGTGCCGCGCCCTGGGAGTGAAAGCGGAAGGGAGCCTTTGCGACGTGTCGGACTCCGCGGACGCCAGGAGAGCCGTGGACTCCTGCGTGGAGACCTTCGGGAAGATAGACATCCTGGTCAACAACGCCGGGGTCACCCGCGATGGGCTGCTGGTCCGGATGAAGGATGAGGATTTTTCCGAAGTGATCCGGATCAACCTGGGTGGATGTTTCAACATGAGTCGCGCCGCGGCCAAGCCCATGATGAAGAAGCGGGCGGGGCGGATAATCAATATCACCAGTGTGGTGGGCGCCATGGGGAACGCCGGCCAGGCCAACTACGCCGCCAGCAAGGCTGGGGTAGTGGGGATGACAAAATCCGTGGCCAAGGAGCTGGGAAGCCGCGGCGTCACAGTCAATGCCTTGGCCCCGGGATTCGTGGAAACGGACATGACGAAAGTTTTGACTGACGAAAACCGTCAATTGTTGATAAAATCTATTCCGTTGGGCCGTTTTGGCTCAGTGTCGGATATCGCCGGGGCGGCCGTGTTTCTGGCCTCCGACGAAGCCGCCTACATTACAGGGGTCACCTTGTTTGTGGACGGCGGCATGGTCATGAGTTAAAATTAATCATTTTGCCGAGTTTGAACTAATATTAGTCTGTTATCAGGAGAAAGTAAGAATGTCGATCGAGGAAAAGGTCAAATCCATTATTGTGGAGCAGCTTGAGGTGGATGCGGCGCAGGTTACATCCGGCGCGAAATTTGAAAGCGACCTGGACGCCGACTCCCTGGACGTGGTGGAGCTTGTGATGGCTTTCGAGGAAGCCTTCGATATAGAGATCCCGGACGAGGACGCCGAAAAGATACAAACAGTCCAGCAGGCTGTTGACTACATTTCCGCCGCCTCGGCCAAAAGCTGACAGGCGGCCTGATGAAGTTTCCATCGGCCCGGATTGTGGGCCGCCAGGGGAATGAGCTTTTCCGGCCCGTTGTAATCGCCGCATGAAAAACGTCGCCATAACTGGGCTTGGCATGATCACTCCCTTGGGCAAGGGAGTGGACGCCACATGGAAAGCCGCCATCGCCGGCATGTCCGGCATCGGCCCCATCACCAAATTCGACGCCTCGGGCTTTCCGGTCACCATCGCCGGGGAAGTGAAAGACTTCGATCCGCGGGACTACGTCGATGGCAAGGAAGTCAAGAAGATGGACACGTTCATCCAGTACGCTGTCGCTTCTGTGTCCGAGGCCCTGGCCGACGCCGGGCTGGACCATACCACCATGTCCGAGGCCATGAAGGACCGGTTCGGGGTCATGGTGGGCACGGGAATCGGCGGTCTGCCGGAGATCGAGAAAAACGCCCTTACCCTGCGGGATCGGGGCCCCAGGAAAATATCGCCCTTCTTCATCCCATCGGTGCTGGCCAACATGGCCTCGGGCCATGTCTCCATTAATTTCGGTCTGCGCGGCCCCCATGGCTGCCCGGTCACCGCATGCTCCACCGGCTCCTCCGCCATCGGAGACGCCGCCAGGATCATAGAGCGCGGCGACGCGGACCTGATGGTGGCCGGAGGGACGGAAGCCACGGTCACCGGGTTGTGTGTGGCCGGGTTCGCCGCCGCCAAGGCTCTTTCCAAGCGCAATGAGGAGCCGCAAAAAGCCAGCCGCCCCTTCGACAGGGACCGGGATGGGTTCGTCATGGGGGAAGGATGCGGCGTTATGGTGCTGGAGAGCCTGGAGAGCGCCAGAGCCAGGGGCGCCAGGATATACGCCATGCTGGATGGATATGGAATGAGCGGCGACGCGTACCACATAACCGCTCCGCCGGAGGATGGCGCGGGGGCCATGGCCTGCATGCGCCTTGCCCTGCAGGACGCGGGAGCGGATCTGACCGAGGTGGGCTATATCAACGCCCATGCCACCTCCACCATGGCCGACACTATAGAGACGAAAGCTATCAGGACCGTATTTGGCGAACATGCGGACAACCTGGTGGTCTCCTCCACCAAGTCCATGACCGGCCACCTTCTGGGCGCCGCCGGAGGGATAGAGGCCATCTTCGCTGTGAAAGCCCTGGAAACGGGGATCATCCCTCCCACCATCAACCTGGACAATCCAGATCAGGATTGCGACCTTTTCTATGCGCCCAACACAGCGGTGAACAGGGAGATATCATGCTCCCTGTCCAACTCCTTTGGGTTCGGCGGAGTCAACGGCGCCCTGATTTTCAGAAGAGAAAAACCTTAAAGAGCAGTTTCCCCATGCTGTTGGAAGTAAAAAGGATTGTCGAATTAAAGGAATTATCAAGCAAACTCGGCTACTTTTTCAAGGATTACGAGCTTTTAAATAAATCTCTCACCCACAAATCATACTCCAACGAAAAGCAGAAATGCGGCTTGAAGGATAACGAGCGCTTCGAGTTTCTAGGCGATTCGGTGATCAACCTGGCCGTCTCCAGATACCTGTTGTCCAGAAACTCCTCCCTTTCCGAGGGGGAGCTGTCCAGCATCAGGGCGCAGCTTGTGAACGAGCAGTCGCTGGCCCGCTTCGCCAGGCAGCTGACCCTGGGCCAGTACCTGCTTTTGGGGAAAGGGGAGGAGGTCAGCGGCGGCAGGGTGAAACCTTCGCTTCTGGCCAACGCCACGGAAGCGGTTATGGCCGCGGTCTTCATCGATTCCGATTTCAACACATCCTACGAGGTGATCCTGCGTCTGTTCAAAGAAACCATCGACAGATTGACCGACAGGAGGATTGTGGCCGACCATAAAGGACTGCTGCAGAAATATTGCCAGGCCCACGTCCTGTCCAACCCCAACTACCGGCTCATCTCGGAGCTGGGGCCGGACCATTGCAAAACCTTCATGGTCCAGGTTTATATTCTCGACGAGCCATACGGCATCGGCATCGGCAGGACGAAAAAAGAAGCGGAACAGACAGCGGCCATGCAAAGCATCGAGCAGCTCAAGGTCCGCAAAAAACATCTGGTCTAGCCGCGGCCCCCTGGCCCATCGGCCTTGCCCCGGATGTATAATGGATCTGTCATGAATTCCCTTTACGTATTCGAAATATACCCCTCCATCCAGGGGGAGAGCACCCACGCCGGAAGGAAGTGTGTCTTCATCCGCCTGGCGGGGTGCAACCTTGCCTGCTCCTATTGCGATTCCACCGAGGCCGCCACGGGGCAGGGGGTGGAGATGACCCTGGACGCGGTGATGGGGAAAGTGGGGGGATATGACATCGGGCTGGTGGAGGTGACGGGCGGGGAGCCGCTGATCCAGCCCGGCGCCGGGGCGCTGCTGGAAAGGCTATGTGACGCGGGTTTCGAAACCCTGGTGGAAACCAACGGGACGGTGGATATCACCCGGTTCGACCGCCGCGCCAAATTCATAATGGATATCAAGACTCCCGGCTCCGGCGCGGAGGGAAGGTTTCTGGAGAGGAACCTGGAAGCGCTGGCCACCCATGACGAGGTGAAGTTCGTCATCACCGGCAGGGGGGATTTTGAATGGGCCGCAAACCAGGTGGCGCGATGGAACCTGTCGAAGGAAGTGGTGGCGCTCTTCTCCCCCGTCCATGGGAAAGTGGCGCCCAAAGAGCTGGCCCAATGGCTGCTGGAATCCGGGATAGAGGGCAGGCTCAACCTTCAGCTGCACAAGATCATCTGGGGCGCGGACGCCACCGGAGTTTAGTGGCCGCGATCCAGGACCTTTTTCAGCGCCTGGCCGGTTTGCGACTTTTTCACTTTCGCCACCTCCTCGGGAGTCCCCGACGCAACGATATAGCCTCCCGCTTCCCCGCCTTCCGGGCCCAGGTCGATGATATAGTCCGCGGTCTTGATCACGTCCATGTTGTGTTCGATGATCACCAGGGTGTTGCCGGAGTTTGTGAGCCTGTTCAGCACTTTTAAAAGCTTGCGCACATCGTCAAAATGCAGGCCGGTGGTGGGCTCGTCCAGGATATAAAGGGTGCGGCCGGTGGAGCGCTTGGACAATTCCTTGGACAGCTTGACCCTCTGGGCCTCGCCGCCGGAGAGGGTGGTGGCGCTCTGCCCCAGCTTTATGTATTCCATCCCCACGTCATTCAAGGTGGCCAGTGTCTTTTCTATGGAGCGGTGGTTCTCGAAGAAGACCAGCGCTTCCTCCACCGTCATATCCAGAACATCGGCGATGGATTTTCCCTTGTAATCCACCTCCAGCGTCTCCCGGTTGAACCGGTGGCCGCCGCATTCCTCGCACGCCACATAAACGTCCGGCAAAAAGTGCATCTCGATTTTGATGATGCCGTCCCCCTGGCACGTCTCGCACCGCCCCCCCTTGACGTTGAAGGAGAACCTCCCCGGTTGATACCCCCGCTTGCGGCTCTCCGGCAGATTGGAGAAAAGATCGCGGATATCGGTGAACACTCCGGTGTAGGTGGCCGGGTTGCTGCGGGGGGTCCTGCCGATGGGATTCTGGTCTATGTCTATAACCTTGTCGATATGCTCCAGGCCCAGAAGTTGTTTGTGGGCTCCCGGCCGCTCGTGGGAGCTCCAGAAGTGCGCCGCCAGCGCCTTGTACAGGATATCTAGCAGCAGGGTGCTTTTGCCGGAGCCGGAGACGCCGGTGATGCAGGTGAAGGCCCCCAGGGGGATATCCACGTCTATACTCTTCAGGTTATGGGCGGAGGCGCCGCGGATGGAGATGGACTTTCCGTTGCCATGGCGACGATGGGCGGGCGTGGGGATGGAGAGCTTGCCGGACAGGTATTGGCCGGTGAGCGATTTTTTGTTCTTCATGATCTGCTCGGCGGTACCCTCCGCCACCACCTCGCCCCCATGCACCCCGGCCCCCGGGCCCAGGTCCAGCACATGGTCGGCCACCAGGATCATCTCCTCGTCGTGCTCCACCACGATCACCGTGTTCCCCAGGTCGCGCAGCTTTATCAAAGTGTCGATCAGCCTTTTGTTATCCCGTTGATGCAGGCCGATGGAAGGCTCGTCCAGGATGTACAAAACCCCCATCAGCGACGAGCCTATCTGGGTGGCCAGGCGGATGCGCTGGCCCTCCCCGCCGGACAAGGTGGCCGCCGCCCGGTCCAGGGTCAGGTAGTCCAGCCCCACGTCGCGCAGGAACCCCAGCCGCTCGACCACCTCCTTTATCACCCGTCTTCCTATATGCTTCTGGCGGGTGGTCAGCTTCACCGACTCGAAGAACTCCAGCCCACCCTTCACGGAAAGGGAGCTGGCTTCCATGATCGACTTGCCCCCCACGGTCACCGCCAGCGCCTCGGCCCGCAGCCTTTTGCCGCCGCATCGGGCGCAAAGCTCCAGCCGCATATACTCGTCCAGCTCCTCGCGCACCATGGCCGAATCGGTCTCCTTATATCGGCGCTCCAGGTTCGGGATCACCCCCTCGTATGGCCCCTCATAGATATGCTGGCGCTTGCCGCTGTCCAGGTTGAACTTTATCTCCTCCTCGCCGGAGCCGAACAGCACGATATCCTGGATGCGCTGGGGCAACTTGTCGAAAGAGATGTCCAGGGAGAAGCCGTAGTGGGTGGCCACGGCGGAGAGGGTCTGGTGATAGTATCGGGCGGTGGAACGGCTCCACGGCTTCACCGCCCCCTGGCTGATGGAGAGGCGCGGGACAGGAACCACCAGGTCCGGGCTGATCCTTTTCATCTCCCCCAGCCCCAGGCAGTCCGGGCAGGCGCCATGGGGATTGTTGAAGGAGAACATGCGCGGCGCCAGCTCCGGATAGCTGATGTCGCAGTTGGGGCATGCGTGGCGCTCGGAAAAAAGGATCTCCTCCTCGGCGTTGATGCTCACCAGCGCCAGGCCGTCGGACATCTTCAGGGCCAGCTCCACCGAATCCGCCAGACGACGGCGCAACCCCTCCTTCATCACCAGCCGGTCCACCACCAGCTCGATGGTGTGCTTCTTTTTCTTTTCCAGGATAATGTCCTCCCCCAGGTCGCGCATCTGGCCATCCACCCGCACCCGGACGAAACCCTTGGCGCGGAACTGGTCCAGCTCCTTGCGATACTCCCCTTTGCGGTCGCGAACGATGGGGGAGAGAACCTGGATCTTGGTCCCCTCGTCCAGCTCCATGATCCGGTCCACGATCTGGGTGGAGCTGAGCGAGCTGATGGGCAGGTTGCACTTGTAGCAATGGACATCGCCAATGCGGGCGAAGAGCAGCCGCATGTAGTCGTATATCTCCGTGACGGTGCCCACGGTGGAGCGGGGGTTGCGGCTGGTGGTTTTCTGCTCTATGGAGATGGCCGGGGAGAGACCCTCGATCAGCTCCACCTCCGGTTTTTCCATCTGCTCCAGGAACTGGCGGGCATAGGCGGAGAGGCTCTCCACATACCGGCGCTGCCCCTCGGCGTATATGGTGTCGAAAGCCAGGGAGGACTTGCCAGAGCCGGAGACGCCGGTGATGACCACGAGTTTGTCCCGGGGGATTGTGACGCTGATGTTTTTCAGGTTGTGCTCGTTGGCGCCCCTGATGACGATTTTATCGGCCATACTTCCAAAAGGTTTATTGTAGCGCGGATGGGGGAGGGAGGGGGAAGGAGTTTTTTTTGTTGGCAGGGGAGCAGAAGCATGGAAATTTCTTCGATATCCCATCCCTTTGACGGGAGGGGAGAAAGGGGAGGGTGAGATGATAATCGCAATTGATAGGAAGGGCGCTGATAAATATAAACATGCGAAGGTTGTTTGTTTTCACCCCCACCTAGCCTCCCCCGTCAAGGGGGAGGATTATTTGCTGGTATCATTAGAGAGTTTGATCCTGAGAGAGCCAGATCCTGAGAGAGCCAGATCATTAGAGAGAAAGATCATGAGAGAGCCCGATCATGAATCCGACATGGACACTGGTCGAACAAACTATCAATTGCGATTATCATCTCAATCCGGTGGCCTTTTCAGGCCACCTTCTCATATTTGTCCGCCGCCACGTTGCACACGGGGCATTTCTCCGTCGGCTGGCCCAGCTCGATATGTCCACAGATGGGGCAAAGGTATATCTCCATCTGGCTAAGGTCCTTGCCGGCGCGGACCGCTTCCAGCGCCTGCTGATACAGCCGGGCGTGCACCTTTTCCACCTCCATGGCGTAACCGAACATGACCTTGGCCTTATGCCCGGTCTCCTCGGCCAGCTTCAGCATGGGGGGGTACATCTCTGTGAATTCATAGGTCTCCCCGCCGATGGCCGCTTCCAGGTTCGCCTCGGTGTTCTTTATCATATCCATCGCCTTCAGGTGGCCGTGGGCATGGATGGTCTCCGCCTCGGCGGTGGCGCGGAACAGCCGGGCGATGGCTGGATAGCCGTCCTTGTCCGCCTGTTTTGCAAAGGCCAGGTATTTCCGGTTCGCCTGGCTCTCTCCGGCGAAGGCTGTCTTAAGATTGTCGATGTTGTCTGTCATTTATCTCTCCTGTGTATTGATTGTCTCTGGCATGCGCCCCCCATGGACCCAAGGCCTTTATTATAACCAATTCGCGGCGCCAATGGTTTTTGGTCAAACGCCACGCCGCATTGCGGCCATCCTGCTAGAATATGTTTTGCTGGAAATTCAAACAGGCATGCGGCGGACGAAATAGGAAATGGGGATGCAACTGGAAGGGTTGTCGCGACGGGCGCGGCTATATACGCAAAGCCCGTGGCGGATGGCGATGGACGTGGCGCTGGTCCTGGCGGCGGCGGCGCTGGCCAGCCATCTGCGCGCCCAGCCCCTGTTGTGGACTCAGGCTATGATAGTCACATGGGCCACTGGCGCATGGCTTCTGCTGGCGGCCAGGTGGGCGCTGTTTCCGTCGGCTCCCGGCGGCCATTCCCGATGGGCCTTCATTGCTCTATACATCCTGGCGGCTTTTGCCCTGGTGGCGGCCAGCGCTGCGCCCAGACAAACGGAGATACCGGCGGGTCCTGACAACGGAGTCCCCGCCCAGCTCCCCGGCCCTCTGGACTCTTGGGGGGCGGATATGCCCAGGGAGATTCGCGTTCCCATCGGCGGAACCTCGGCGGCCAGGGTGTGGCTGTTTCTCATGGAGAGCCACGACACTGCGCCACCCAGGCTGGCGGTGACCGCTGGCCAGTGCCACCTGGAGGACGTTCAGGTGGAAAAAGGGGGGGGGACGCCCGACGCCTTGTGGGAGAGCGAGGGGACGGAGTCTGAATACACACTCCGGATTCCCCGGGGCTGTGTCCCCTTGGAAGGGGGGGAGGTGGTGTTTCGTCCAGTCACCGGTTCATGGATCGCCATCAGGGGCGCCCGGGTGGAGCAGCTTCCGTTGCGGTGGGAAATGTGGCGCCATCTGGCCGAGCCATGGAACTGCATCCTCTTCTGGACCACCCTTCTGGTTGTGGCGCTGGGCCATGGGGTGGCGGCGCGAGGCCAGGGGATGGCGTGGCGAAGGATGGCCATGCATGGCGCCATGTGGGGGATGGTGATCCTGGGAGCGATGGGCGCGTTGGGCGCAGCCGCTTTTTATGTGGAACTCTATTATCCTTGGCTCACCTCCCAGGAGGGGAACGTGCGGTCCAAGGAAATCTTCCGGAAAAAATCGATCCATGACGTGAAACTGGGATGGAGGCTGCTCCCCGGCTTTACGGCCTATACGCGACAAACGCCGAAGTCGGCGCCGGAGTTGTTTTACGCCAACACTCAGGAGGGCTTTCGGGCGCTGGATCAGGAGAAGAGCTTCCCCGCCAGGGGGAAGGTCATGGTGCTGGGGGATTCCTTCGCCCAGGGGCTTTTCCTCAGCCAGAAAGAGACCATACCGGCGGTGATGGCCCGTAGGCTGGGAGGGTATGTATACAATTTCGGAGTCACCGCCTTTTCCACCGACCAGGAGTTCACCACGTTTATCCAATGGATCGACCGGGTCGATGTGGAGTGGGTGGCGCTGCTCTTTTATGGCAACGACATCCTATACACCGGCGTGAAGAGAGGTTATGACCTTCCCAAGCCGGTTTACGAGGAAGTGGACGGCAAGGTGGATTTTGCCCGCATGACGCTCCCCTCCGCCGAGTATGTGGAGGAGATGAACCGGCATCTGCAGCCGCTATACAACTCCAGCGAAACCTACTGCTGTTTCACGGACAAGAAAGCTTCAGTGGCCGCCCGGACCCTGGGCAGGATGGGGCGCTACCTGGCTTTGCTGCCCTATCCGGGCAGGCTGTATTCCGCCCTGGTGGAGGACATCAGGACAACCAAGCTCACAAGCCCCGCCGTCCATACCGATGTCACCCCGGAGCTTCTGGAGCATCCGGAGAAAGAGAAGAAGCGGATAGAGCTCATCTTCCAGTTTCTGGCCGAGATTGACAGGGAGTGCCGACAGAGGGATCGCAGGTTTATGGTGGTGTTTGTGCCGGATATCCTGCAGGTGTATCACACGGACAAACCGGAACGGGGGAACCTGCGCCGGATGTTCATGGATCTGTGCGGCGCCCATGGCCTGCGCTGCCTGGATCCCAGCGACAAACTGGCCGCCGCCTCCCGGCTCGCCGATGTCTATTTCATCGACGACGGACACTTTTCCCCATACGGCGCCCGGATCGTGGGGGAGATGATGGCGGAATTTATCGCCGGGAAAAATGACTAGACAGCCACAAGCCAGCGTCTTTTCTTTATCAGGTCAGTATATGGAGATACACCCGATCTCCACCCTGGCGTTCTGTCCCATGCTCTGGTGATGAAAGCATTGCGCCGGGGACAGGCAGTGTTTCTCGCACACCGGGCCGATCAAACGAATGGATGCGCCCGCCTTTACCGGATACAATGAGTTTACGACCGAAGACTTGAAATATTGGAGCGCGACCATGCCCAGGCGACACCAGCTGTGAAGGATATCCGGGAATACCACGAAAGAACCAAGCATCGGTTGCAGAAGTACGCCCAGGGGCCGGGTTATCTGGACTGGGCCAACCAGCCCAACCCCTTCCGGACCTATGAAGGGGCGGAAAGAATACAGCTTCCACTGGAGGATGACGATCCCCAGGGGCCATACGACACGCTTTTCGGCCTGCAGAAGGCGCCAGCGCGCCCATGGAATCTGCAGAACGCGTCCACCTTCCTCCGGCTATCGCTGGGCCTGGCGGCATGGAAGGAGTATGGCGCCTCCCGGTGGGCGCTGCGGATAAATCCTTCCAGCGGCAACCTGCATTCGGAGGAGGCCTATATCATCACCGGCGCCGTGCCCGGACTGGCCGAGGGGGTCTATCACTACCACAGCCGCGCCCATGCCCTGGAGCGAAGGCTTCACTATGACAGCCAACAGTATATCCAGGATCACCCGGAGGTGGCCGAGGCCGGGGTGTCGAAAAATATCATGCCCTCCCAGGGATATTTCTGGGTGGGGCTTTCCTCCATCCACTGGCGGGAGGAGTGGAAATACGGCGAGCGGGCATACCGCTATTGCCAGCTTGATATCGGCCATGCGCTGCTGTGCCTTCGGTTCGCCGCCGCGGCCATGGGATGGAGGGCGCGGCTGGCGCCGGGAGCGTCGGATGGGATGATCTCCAGAATCCTGGGGCTTGGCAACGAGGAGGATTATGACGGAGCGGAAACCGAATCCCCCGGCGCCATGGTTCTTGTCACCACCGACGGCGCCGCGCCTGAAAACGCGGATGAAATGTTTTACACAACCGCGAAGATCCTGACCCTTCTTCAGGATGCCAATATCGCAAGGTGGTCCGGAAAGGCGAACGTGATCAGCGCCCGGCATGGCGCCCATTGGCCTGTCATCGAAGAAGCGGATCAAGTGGCCTTCAAGCCCTCGACGGAAGAAAAGTTCGCCGCGCCTCCACCCGCCGCGCCCCTTGGGCCCAGCGGTTGCGCGCACACCGCCGCCCATATCATCAAGACCCGTCGCAGCGGCCAGGCCTATGATGGCGCGTCCTCCATGTCGGCGGACAAGTTCAACCGCATCCTCTCCGCATTGATCCCCCGCCCTGGCATGCCCCCGTGGGACGCCATCCCCTGGCGGGCCACGGTCCACCCTGTCCTGTTCGTCCATAGGGTGGATGGATTCGCCCCGGGCATGTATATCCTGGTGCGCGGGCCGGGGGAGGAGGAGGAGCTGAAAGCCGCCATGGGGGAGAAGTATCGCTGGAGTCGCCCCCTGGCCGCGCGGGAAGGGCTGCCCCTATACCTGCTAAAGGAGATGGACGCGCGGGGGACGGCGGCCATGATCAGTTGCGGGCAGGATATGGCCGGGGATGGCGTCTTCTCCCTGGGGATGGTGGCCAGGTTCGAGGATCGGTTG
>JAOUPQ010000244.1 GCA_029879765.1 Nitrospinota bacterium
AAGATCAAAAAAGCCAGGCTGAATCATGTGACGCTCCCGTGTTATTATGCTAGAAGCATTTTACCTTTAATGCAGCTTTTCATGGGAATATTTAGAGGTTCCCATATAGGATATATATATAGGATATATATATATTTGAGAGACAGAAGGAGCGCAGGGACAATGGATAACGGATTTTCTGGTGGTAACCGTATGGTAACCGTACGCTATGCGACCATCGCCCAAAAGAGCTATCTTATTGATATAATAGTACGCCCGGCAGGGTTCGAACCTGCGACCTCCGGATTAGAAGTCCAAAAAGAGTGCTATTACAGTCATATGCTGACGCCTACACAGAGATACTATGTTGACAAGAGCCCCTATTATGAGCGTATATTAAAGGTATAGAGTCATATGGTCTCATATGGAAGTTTAAGCCTGCTGCCTACATGGTGCCTACATGGCGAAATTGCCTACACGGGAAGGAAATGATAATGCCACACGAAAAGATAACCAAGAAGCTGGTTGACCATCTATCTTTCATTGGCGATGGGCAAGTTTTATATTGGGATACCGAATTAAAAGGGTTTGGACTTCGCATTACAAAAGGCGCGAAAGCTTACTTTGCGGAAAAAAGGGTTAATGGAAAAACTGTGCGAACCACCATTGGCCGCCATGGTCCATTGACTCCGGATCAGGCCAGAAAAAAGGCCCAAGAGCTTTTGGGCTCCATGACCATGGGTCGAAATCCAGTCAATGAGCGCAGGCAAGCCCGCGCAAAGAGCGTGACACTGGCCCAGGCCTTTGAAAGCTTCCTTGAGGCTCGAAAAGCGCTTAAGCCACGCACTGTGGCCGATTACAAATACCATATGAAGCATTCCTTTGCAGACTGGCAGGGGCGGCCTATACGCCAAATCACAAAGGATATGGTGGCCAGGCGTCATAAGGATCTTGGAGCAGAGCGGGGCGCGGCCCAGGCGAATCTATCCTTCCGCTACCTGCGCTCAATATTCAACTTCGCCATGGGGAAATATGAGGACGCGCAAGGCAGATCGATGATTACTGAAAATCCTGTCAGGCGGTTATCCCAAACCAGGGCATGGTTCTCTATTGAGCGACGGAGAACTTATATCAAGGATTCAGACCTTGGAGCGTTTCTGGATGCGCTGGACACTTTGCGGGATGAACTGGAGGGAAGCAAGAAGACGACGGATGTGGTTCCTGATTACCTGGAGTTCATCCTGCTGACCGGGTTACGGCGGAATGAAGCGGCGCGGGTGAAATGGAAGGAAGTGGACCTGGAAGCCAAGACCTTCACCATAACGGATACGAAAAACAAGCAGCCATTGACACTTCCCATGTCCGATAAGGTGTTCAACATTCTTTCCCGGCGCCATGGGGCCAGAGAGGGTGAGGAGTATGTTTTCGCGGGTGAGGGAGAAGGCGGCTATATTGTGGAGCCAAAACGCCAGATGAAGAAGATCATTGAATCCTCCGGTGTTAATTTCACGATCCATGACCTTCGGCGGACGTTCGCCACAGTGGCTGAAAGCCTGGACATAAGCGGATATGCTTTAAAGCGCTTGTTGAATCACAAGCAAGCCGGGGATGTCACCGCCGGGTATATCGTCCATGACGTGGAACGGTTAAGGGCGCCCATGCAGGCGATCACTGATGCGATCATGACACGGGCAGGGCGCAAGGGCGGAGCTGAGGTGATACCGATAAACCGGAAGGTAACCGGTAAAGAAGCGGATGGAATCCCTTGAAGTGTGGTACGGCAATGCCGTATAATATGCCATGGAGATAATTGAAGCGCCAGGATTTACAAAGCGAATCGGCCATTATCTTGACCATGATGAATATACAGCTTTGCAATGGGCGCTGATTCTTCGGCCCAAGGCAGGAGACGTGATTCCTGGGAGCGGCGGAATCCGGAAGATAAGATGGAAGGCAAAGGGAAGTGGGAAACGCGGTGGATTAAGAGTGATCTATTATTTACGATCTGAAGCAGGGGAAATATGGCTTTTGACTGTTTACGCAAAAAATGAAACGCAGGACTTACCACTGAATGTTTTGCGCCAATTGAAAAAGGAAATTGATTCATGAAAACCAAACGCAATCTTGGAGAAGAGCTACTTGAAGGTATCAAGGCCATCAAACGCGGTGAAGGAAAACGGCGGACAATAAAACTTCCATCGGATGTAAAGATGATCCGCGAAAAAACAGGATTGAGTCAATCAGCTTTTGCGGCCCTCATGGGCGTATCAGTCCGCACCTTGCAGGACTGGGAGCAGGGGCGGCGCAACCCTTCCGGCCCAGCCTATGCTTTATTACGTGTGGCAGAACGTCATCCAGAAGCCTTAACTCGATAAATATGCTGAACCCCGCCGGTGGATTAAAATAATCAGTGCGCACACAGGAGGGCGCGGTATGGAAAAACCAAGTTATGCGGTTTGGGATGGTCAAGATGCTTTCAGTTTCGTTGAAGTAGTATGTCTTTGGTGCGATGTTCATCCCTCTGATAGTCTCGTTATTCTCATCGCCAATGGTAAATTTTCATTTAATAGCGAGTACGCGCACATTGCGAAGTTTAAAGAAAATCTTGTAAAATTGATTTCTTCAGGACAGGTTCTGTATTTCAATAAAGACACAATTGCAGAGAGACATACTTTCTTTAAAAAGTATGTCATTATCCCCAAATCGGATAAACCCGAAATTCCAGACAAGGAAGATCATAACACTCTACAACAAAAGGGAGAAATTTACGCAAAGGCTCTATATGACTATCACATGGAGAAGACTGGACAGTACAAATATAAGTGGATAGTTGATGAGAGCAAGGTTAATTCCCTGGATTTTTTGAAAACCACTAGGGAAAAGCGCTTTCGCCGCGAATCCTTAATGGCTTTGGCTAAAAGACTTAATGAATATCCACCTTTTCTATTTCCTGAAAATCGCCAGATCTCCGGGAAAGAATTAACCGATTCTCTGGAATCCAGGCTTGAAGCGGCACAAAGCAAGATTGAAGAACTGGAGGTTGAATTGGCAAAGACTAAAAATGAACTAAAAGAAAACCGGGAAAATCTGCTGTTTTGTATGACTCCTGGCAATAAATACTATGCAAGACGAATGGGGATTTGCTATGAAGCCCTATCTTATTTCAGAGAAAAGGGAGTGATTCCATCCCAAAATAAAATTTCTGCATGGATCTCGAAGAATTATGCTGACATAAAAG
Source organism: Nitrospinota bacterium (assembly GCA_029879765.1). Taxonomy (GTDB): domain Bacteria; phylum Nitrospinota_A; class UBA7883; order UBA7883; family UBA7883; genus JAOUMU01. The sequence goes on from JAOUPQ010000244.1 coordinate 3,218, forward strand.
ATCATGAGCAGGGGCAAATTGCTTACGTAGCCACTATTCAATCCCGGATTGAAAAGGCGGCGGGGCAAGAAAAAAAATGAATTCTTTGTAAAAAACCCCTCCCCCCTTTTTTACCGCATAAATACAGGTTAAAACTCAAACCCCTCCCCCCTTTTTTGCACTCCCCCCACCCCTTTTTTCAAGCCCCCTCCCCCCTTTACCCTCCCTCCTTTTATTCGCTGGAAATGCATAAACTCGTTTTAAATTCCATTGCGAGCGCCATGGATGTAAACACTTTTACGGAGGAAGACATGAACTCATCAGTAAAAAAAGAATCAGACCAGGTTATGACGACGGAAGCGGCCGCTGCCTTTTTGGCGGTGAGCCCTGCGCTGCTGATTAAATGGAGACTTACCGGTGGTGGGCCCCGATACGCAAAGCTTGGGCGAAATGTCCGGTACACAAAAAAGAACCTGGAGGATTTTTTAAGGAGTAGCGAGCGGACATCCACTTCTGATGATGGAGGACGTCATGATGGATAATGGGGCGGACATGCCTCGCCCGGCCAGGGGCGGAGGCTATGGATATACTGCAGAAGAGATTTTGTTCATTATACAGAATTGCCACCTCCTTGGAAAAAGAATTCATTCCGAAGCGGCTTCGATAGAGCTTCTCCCTGCCGCATTATTCACATGGATAATCCGGCATATTTGGTTTGTTGGAGGTGTGAAATGAACAGCTTTGAAATCGCCACCCAACTTGGCGGGGTAAAGCCAAACGGAAAAGACGGCTGGATGGCCCGATGTCCTGCGCATGTTGACCGGTCACCTTCCCTGTCAATCAAAGACGCCGATGGTGGACGGGTGTTGGTGCATTGTTTTGGCGGATGCGCTCCAGATAATGTGATCACCGCTTTGAAGAGCAAGGGACTTTGGCCATCCAATGGCAATGGAAGCCAAGTCCCTAAACCTGCATATTCCATGGGGAATATGACGCCAAAGCAAAAGTCCGCATTTATTCCTCAACCGCCAAAGCAGAAGGCCGAGAAAGCAATAAGGCGTCTTTGTGGCACATGGATTGAGCAGGAATACAAACCATCCGGACTGTTTCCCTACTCTGCAATTGACGGTACTTTGGTTTTCTGGCGATTCCGTCTGGATCATTCGGAAAAGGGAAAGATTGTCCGGCCGCTCTGGTGGAATGGGGAGAAATGGTTGATGAAGGAGCCGCCATTTGGATCCGGCGAAAAACCACTGTACGGTCTTAACACTCTGACAAAGGATCATAGCTCTCTTGTATGGATCGTCGAGGGAGAACCAAAGGTTGACGCGCTCGCCCGGCTGGGCCTCGCTGCTGCCACTTCCGGGTCATCTTCCTCT
>JAOUPQ010000044.1 GCA_029879765.1 Nitrospinota bacterium
GCCGTTTTCACCGATGGTTCCTTTGTCTATATCCCACCCAACACGCGGTGCCCCATGGAGCTATCCACCTACTTCCGGATGAACCAGAAGGAGACCGGCCAGTTCGAGCGCACCCTGATCGTGGCGGCGGAGAACAGCTATGTATCCTATATCGAAGGATGCACAGCTCCGCAGTTCGACACCAGGCAGTTGCATGCCGCCGTGGTGGAACTGGTGGCCCTGGATAACGCGGAGATCAAGTACTCCACCGTCCAGAACTGGTACCCGGGAGACAAGGAAACCGGCGTCGGCGGGATATATAATTTCGTCACCAAACGCGGAATCTGCAAAGGGAAGAACTCCAAGATCTCCTGGACCCAGATCGAGACAGGATCCGCAATAACCTGGAAGTACCCAAGCTGCATCCTGCGGGGGGACAATTCGGTGGGTGAATTCTATTCCGTGGCCCTCACCACCGGTCATCAACAGGCGGACACCGGCACCAAGATGCTTCATCTGGGGAAGAACACCCGATCCGTAATCATCGCCAAAGGGATAGCGGCGGACACATCCTCCAATGCATATCGAGGAAGAGTGCTGATGAGCCCGGTGGCGGAGAAATCGCGCAATTTCACCCAGTGCGACAGCCTGCTGGTGGGGAGCAAAAGCTCCGCCCACACTTTCCCCTATATCGAAGGGGGCAACTCCACCTCCCGAGTGGAGCATGAAGCCTCCACCTCGAAGATAAGCGAGGAGCAACTGATGTACTTCATGCAACGGGGCATATCAAAAGAGGCGGCAGTCTCCACCATCGTCAACGGATTCTGCAAAGATATATTCGACAGGTTGCCATTGGAGTTTACGGTGGAAGCAGAAAAGCTGCTATCCCTTAAACTTGAAGGGGTTGTCGGCTGATATTTCAACAATTGACATAATCGAGGAAGAGATAAAATGCTTGTGATAGATAACCTGGTGGCGGGATTCGATGGGATGGAAATCCTGAAGGGAATCAGCCTGACAGTCAACAAAGGGGAGATACATTCCATAATGGGGCCCAATGGCGCCGGGAAAAGCACATTCTCCAAAACCCTGGTCGGGCATCCGGAATACCCGGCCGCATCGGGAACAGTGACCCTGGACGGAAAGAACCTGCTGGAAATGGAACCGGACCAGCGCGCCCGGGAGGGGCTGTTCATGGCATACCAGAATCCGGTGGAAATCCCCGGTGTGAATAACGTCGAGTTCCTGCGCATGGCCTATAACGCAAAACGCGCCCACCTGGGCCTGGAGGAAGCGGACCCCTATGATTTCGAGGAGATCATTCGGGAGAAGATGGGGCTATTGAGCATATCCGGAGCCTTTATGGAAAGGGACGTGAACGAGGGCTATTCCGGCGGGGAAAAGAAAAAGAACGAGATCCTGCAGATGGCGGTGCTGGAGCCGAAAGTGGCGATCCTGGACGAGATCGATTCCGGACTGGATATCGACGCTCTGAAGGTTGTGGCGGAAAACGTGATGAAGCTAAAAAACGAAAATACGGCCCTGATCGTCATCACCCACTATCAGCGCCTGCTGGATTACATAAAACCGGACTATATCCATATCCTGAGCAACGGGAGAATAGTTAAATCCGGTGGACCGGAGCTGGCCCTGGAATTGGAGTCCACTGGCTACAACGGTTTCAAGACAGAGGCTGCCTGACATGAACGTAACCGCGACAAAAAGACCTACACCGGTAAAAACTCCGGATGACATCATGGCCGACTTCCGGGAGCTACTGCTTAATGGCTGTTTTTCCAAGGATTTGGCTGGACTCAATGCAGTGGGCCTGGAAAATTTCAACCAGATCGGTTTTCCAGACCGTAAAAATGAGAAATTCACATATCTGGATATCTCCGAAGTAGCCAACGCCGGATTTCATCTTCGCAAGGAGCCATCGCAGACCACCGCCATACAAGTGGAGGACAGGCTGTTCCCTTCAACGTATAAAAGCAGGGTGGTTTTTGTGGATGGGGTGTATATGGAGCATTTATCGGACATTTCCGCCGTCCGGGACCAGGTGGAGTTGCTCCCACTGAACGATGCTTTCCTTCAATATCCGGAAATAAAGCAAGGTACCCTGCAAAGGGCCATTGCAGAGGATGATCCGATAGCCAACCTGAATTCCGCGTTTGCAATGAATGGAGCGTATCTGCGGATAAAGGATGGTGAAACTGTTACCGCCCCTGTGGAGGTACTGTTTCTTGCCGCCAGATATAAGGCCGCTCCCCTTTTCACCACTCCCAGGATGGCCATCGATATCGGCGCAGGCTCCAATGTGGATATTATCTTCAAGGATACAAAAGAGCATGGGCCATATATGCACAACGCCGTGGTGGATTTGACTGCAAAAGAGAATTCCACGGCTTTTATTTATCAGTTTGGTCTGCACAGCGGCACTGCCTGGAGGTTTTTCAAGCTTAATGTGGATCAATACGCCAAAAGCTCGGTGAAACTGGTCAACATCTCCACAGGCGCCAGGATATCCCGCCACTCTTATGAATGGAAGCTCAAGGAGCCAGGGGCCACCATGGAGATCAAGAGTCTGGCAGCTCTTGATAAAAAGGCCAAAAGCCACAAATACGCCAGGGTTCTGCACCAGGCCCCGGATTGCTCCAGCCGATTGCTTTTCAAGAACATGATTAATGACGAGGCCAGAAGTTCCGTCGACAGCACCGTGATAGTGGAGCCGGGGGCCAGCGGGAGTTTCTCTGAGCAACTGATCAGAAACCTGCTCATGTCGGACAAAGGGCGGGCGGACAACAAACCGAACCTGATGATCCATGCCGATGATGTGAAATGCTCTCATGGCGCCACCATCGGCCAGCTGGATGATGAAATCCTTTTCTATCTCATGTCCAGGGGGCTCTCCCGCGAGGACGCCACCTTGACCCTGCTGAATGGATTCGCAAAGGAAGTGACCAACTCTATCACAGAACCTTACGCCGCCGCAGTGGTGGAAGAGACTATCCTGCAGCGGAGGGGAGAATGAGAGCAATGGCAAAGGTGAATGAAATAGACACCAGAACCTGGCCGCAGGTGGATTTTGCAAAGATCCGGGACCAGTTCCCCGTTCTAGCCTCCACTGTGCGGGGCAAGCCCCTGGCCTATCTGGACAACGCCGCCACCACCCAGAAACCTTGGGCGGTTATCGATAGAATGAGAGAGTTCGATAGCCGCGAATACGCCACGGTCCGCCGCGGCGCATACCGCTTTGCCGAGCAGGCCACCGAGGAATTCGAAAAGGTCCGTGGCAAGGTGGCCCTGTTCCTTGGGGCCGGTTCTGCGAAAGAGATTGTCTTCACCAGCGGGGCCACCATGGGTGTCAACCTGGTGGCCGGATCCTGGGGGCGCAAGTTTATCGGTCAAGGGGACGAAATCATCCTCTCCAACCTGGAGCATCACGCCAATATCCTCCCATGGCAGATGCTGGCCCAGGAAAAGGGAGCGGTGATCAAGGTCATCCCCGTGAATGACGCCGGTGAGCTGGATATGGAAGAGTTCGACCGCCTGTTGACAGACAGGACCAGACTTGTGGCGGTGACCCATGTGGCCAACTCCATCGGAACCATCAACCCCGTCCGGACAATCTGCGCCAAAGCCAGAGCGGCTGGCGCGGTGACCCTGGTGGATGGAGCCCAGGCCGCCCCTCATATGAAAATCGATGTACGACAGATTGGATGCGATTTCTATGTCCTCTCCGCCCACAAGATGTATGCCCCCAGCGGACTGGGTGTTCTCTATGGCAGGAAGGAGGTTCTGGAGCAGACTCCCCCCTTCCTCACCGGTGGTGACATGATAGAAAGGGTGACTTTCGAAAAATCGACTTTCGCTCCCCCACCCCATCGGTTCGAGGCTGGCACCCCTGCCACCACCCAGGTCATCGGCCTCGGAGCAGCCATCGACTATTTGGACTCGGTGGGGATGGAGCATATCGAGCGACAGGAAAAGAAGCTTCTTGATTACGCCACCGAACTGGTCTCCCGAATAGAGTCCGTTGATATCGTGGGGAATGCCCGAGATAAGGCGGCTATAATATCCTTCACCCTGGCCGACGCCCATCCTCACGATGTGGCCACTATCCTTGACAGCGAAGGGATCGCGGTGCGGGCGGGCCACCATTGCGCCCAGCCCACCATGGACCGGTTCTGCGTGCCGGCCACCACCAGGGCGTCATTCTCTTTTTACAACACTTTTGAGGAAGTAGAGCGGCTGGCCGAAGGAATCAAACAGGCAACCGAACTATTCAGGGGGTAACCATGTCCGATATCAACGAACTGTATAAGAGGTCGATTTTCGATCATAACCGTAATCCGCGCAACTTCCACGCCATGGAGAACGCATCCCACTCCTGCGATGGATATAACCCGCTATGTGGAGACAAGGTGCATATCTATGTCAGACTCGACGGTTCCGACACGGTGGAAGATGTTTCGTTCACCGGCTCCGGATGCGCCATCTTCAAGGCCAGCGCGTCTTTCATGACCAGCGCCATCAAGGGAATGACCCAGGTTCAGGCCAGGGAAACGGTGTCCAAGTTCCTGGATATGGTTACAGGGTCGTCAGATCCGGAGCCGGAAGATAAATCGATGGGGAAGCTTTCCATATTCCAGGGGGTACGCGAGTTCCCATCCCGGGTGAAGTGCGCCACCCTGGCCTGGCATGCGCTCACCTGTGCTCTGGATAAATCCACTGACGGCGAAAAGGCCTCCAGCGCGACGCCAGATAGCGAAGCCCGCAAGGACGTGGTATCCACTGAATAATATTCGGTTGTGCCACATCCAGATAGAATTCCATGGTTTTGAAGAAGCGCCTACAAACCGGTCCACAGCCCTCCGAATAATAGCGATCCTCTAATAGAAGAGCCACTCAAGCGCGCAGAGCCACACAAGAGTTGCGCCAATCATGCGCCAATGCTCCGGCAATAATGTCACGGACATCTTCAATACAAATCCGTCCCCAATCGCTGGAAAGGTACTAAATAAAGATTCGGAGTAAGGTATCTTCCACATCTCTCATATTGGTATAATATGGATAAACTATCAACCAATGAATGATGATAGAAATGTTGAAGAGCTATTCCATACATTTCCCTAAAGTCGCATCACTGGTCCTGGCTGTAATGTTCCTGACGGATACAATCATAGCGGCCCCGGTCCATGCCGAAAGTGTCCGCAAGCCCACCCCCTCCGGCAATGATGTGCTGGTGGTCTATCACTCCCGTGGTGGAGCCACAAAATCGATGGCCGAGGAGATCGCCGTCTGGTTCGGCGCCCGGCTTGCGCCTATCGAAGCCAGGGAATACAGCGAGGACTTTAACGGATGGTGGAATGCCAATAGCCACGCCTGGAACGAAAAAGAAGCGAATATCAAGCCGAAGGGAGCAGACCTGTCCCGCTATAAGCTGGTATTCCTCGGCTCCCCCATCTGGTGGTACAGCCCCTCCCCCCCACTTTGGACCTTCGTGAAAAACAGCGATCTCACCGGATGCAAGGTGATTCTGTTCAACACCTTCAATAGCGAATTCGATCAAGCGAATATCGAAAAGTTCGCCAGGTTGGTGGAGGAGCGAGGGGGGAGACTGATCGACCATATCTGGATCCGCCGGGGGCGCAGTTATTGGCAAATGAACGAGAAAGATTTGATCGAGGAGACAAACAGGATATTGAGCGAAAAGTCCAACGACTGGCAGAAGTGAGTCCCCTCGCCCGAATCATGCCGACGTGGTGTGTGGCGAGTGCGTGAAGATGCGGCACAAAAGGCGGATTTCTTCTATACTTGAATGGTCGGTATGTTTTGATGAGCTGAACTGGCGCCAGGGATCAAAAATAACCTGTGATCCTTCTATCCTTTTGTATTTTTAGATCTTACTAATATGCAACCTTTGAAATATCCTAAAATCCCAGTTTGTTTCCCATAAATGGCCAATAATTCGACCAAAACACCTTGTCATGAAATCTGGATCCTCCACTGATCCAAATCCGGAAAGACGGTTGGCCAAGGTTCCCCCCTTTTACCAGGCTCAGGTCAGGATATGGTTTTTAAGAAATGTCACCTGGAAATAGAAATTCTGTGGAACGGTCGAGACTGGATTGGGAACCATATGGCTTTGTGGCAATGATTCTCTTTCATGGTCTCCGGGATCGAGGTGGACTGGCCCCCTTTCAGTCAGAAATAGGCATTCAGCAATTTATATGAATTGGAGATAAATGGGTGAAACGTTCTGCAAAAAGTAAGGACCATTTTTCATATACGAATTGAATCAACAACCTTGAGGCCACGAGCGCTGCAATCATTTTGCGTTTAAGATAACGTATGTTTTATTACAGAAATGCAGGATATCAGCAAAATCCCGCTCGTATGGGGATTTGCTGAGGGAATTTACGAAGTTATATCCAACCATCCGCTTTCTATTTGTTTTTATAGATGTTATATTTCCGAGAATTGCTGATATTCTCTGATAATTAAGAATATGCCACGTATTACTCAAGCATATTGATTTTCAGGACATATTTGTCTTATATATCTTTCTTTTTTCTATTCCTTCAAAGTGGTGAATACCAAGAAAATAGAGAAAGGCTTGAATTCGGCGAAATCTCCATATCTCCAGGCTGCGGCCTGGCACAGGATGGATATTGTGGAATTTATGATTATTGTGGCGCGAATCGCAGATCTATCGTTTATGGCGGGGCATTTATGGCGCTAATTTTCATTTATTAGAAACATAGGCCTTTTAGTCTTTATATTACAAAGAGATACGAAGACACAGATGCGCGGAAAAATGGAAAGGAAACCGTAGCAATGCGTCCGGAAGGATCAGGATTTATGACCGGAAATCTCCAGCTCATCCTGGGAAAGGACTTTGTCTATATTTATCAATATCTTGACCTCGTCATTGACTTTCGCCATCCCCAATATGTAGCGGACATCGATCTCCTCGCCAAAGGCTGGAGAGGATTCGATATCTTCCATATTGATATCAATGACTTCTGAAACCGAATCGACAATCACCCCAACCACCATCTCGGATGTCTCCACAACCACAATACACGTTTCTTTTGTATAATCAATGGTATGCATCCGAAACTTGGTCCTAAGATCCACGATGGGAATGACTTTCCCTCTCAGGTTGATAACCCCTTTGATGAATTTGGGAGCTTTGGGAACACGAGTCACGTCCATGATGCCGATAATTTCCATAACCTTTTTTATTTCAAAGGCATACTCCTCCCTTCCTAAAACAAAGGTGAGGTATTTTCCCTCCAGATCCCTGGAGTTGTGGAATGTCCCGTTTACGATGCTGGCGGCTATATCAAGGTTCATCAGTTAAAGCTCCTACAGTATTTTAATTCATAAAGCCGATATTAGCAATATATTACATTCGAAAATATCCAGGCGCACCCGCGGCCAGATATGCATTCGTCAGCTATCTGATTTTCCCCTTTCCATACAATAAGTTAGCTATTCGCCTCTCCGCCTTTTCATATAATATGCGCATCAAAGACTTCCTCCCGTTTCCGGGCAGACGATAAAGATAATCATCCTTAAGCCGGGTCACCCGACGCAGCCCATCGAGTGGAACCGCTTCGCTCTCATCATAGCTCGGCCTGACTCCATAATATACAGCGCTGTATCCAGCTTCCAGCGCCATCTTCTCCGCCTCCGGGCTCCCAATCCCAAATGGAAAACAAAACCCACGGACTTCCTTGCCCAACCGATTGTCCAGTATCTCCTTGGAGCTATTAAAACAATTAGTTACGCTCTTGAGCCGCTGATCCGGAGTTTCAGTTTCCAGCGCGGCCTCCCCGGCCAGCCTGGCATATTCCCTTTTAAGCTCGCTCTCCCAATTTCTGGACGCAAAGAAATCCTCCCCCCCCTTTTTATCCACCCAGGAAGTCAGCGCCCCAGCCACCTCTTCACTTTCAAAAACCCTGAGACTCCCCGATAGCCTTGAATTTGTTGTATATATGGGTGCGCCAAGCCCGATATCCCTTTGGGGACGATCTTTACCCAGGCGATGGGGAATCGGCCAATCTATCTTTTGAAAATTACTCCTGATCTGGGGGGTGAAAAAACAACTCACTCGGGAACTGTCGAAAATCAACCAGTGATAAAGCGAATGGGATTGGATATCGACCACCTCTGTCATGGCCTCCAGCTGGCGCCAGGAACAGAGCAAAGAATCTCTCTCCGGTTGCTCCGGATCAGTCTCGCTCAATTCCATCTGATCGATCTCCCCCGGCAAAACGAAAGCCACCGCCTTCATCTGGTACGCCCGCAGCAATGGAAAGACCACAGTCCAAAGTGACAACAATCCATCGTCAAAGGTCAGCATAACTAACCTGTTCCCGTTGGACTTGCCATTTAAATAGATATATTCATCACTATTGACAGTATCATATCCATTAGTTACCAGATAGTTTAGTTTTTGAATAAGATCTTCGCTGGAAATGTTGTGAAATGAAAAGACAGGAATATCTTCTGGGACTGATTCCTCGCGGGATGAAGTTACAAAACCTGGATAAAGATTATTTTTATAGTTGTACCATTCCGCATTAATCTCAGCAAGCTGGTTTCGTTTCTCAAATATATTCATTTCCCTATTCGCTATCGATCAAAAACCGAACATATCACCCAACTGAATCACACTGCGAATCAATACAACTTCTCCCCATCGCAAAGTATACAACAAAGCTCTCCAGGGGATAGCGGCTCTCTGCTACCCCCAGCTCCCAACAATGGCGGCCAACCCCATCTATCCATTTAATTATCTTTTATCATTGATAATATGGCCCTTACATACTTCAATACTTACAATATTGTTTTATATTAGCATGATAATAGTTTATCTTCAATATATTTGGCCCAATGTGGTTCTCCCATACCGCATTTCAACTTTTCAACGCTTTATTATCGCCCTTCATTATGTTTTCCAAGGGCTGGGGGAGTTGTTTTCGCATGTTCAATTCAATCCATTCGCACCTCTGGAAGGATGCCAATCTGGTGGCGCTATTGCTATTTATCAGAATATCACGCCATCATATTCGATGGTAGATAAATCAGGTATGATCGCCGAAATTGAGATTCTATAATAGCTGTCCCCTGCATTCCTGGCGGAGACTTGGAGCGATTATTCTTCTGCTCAAGCGAATTCCGGTGTATATTTCTATTTTCAACTCAGGCAGTAGATATATAGAATGATCGACTTTTTAGGCGGCCCGGGAATACTCTCGCCAAGAACCACCCTCGGCTCGGACATCAGCCTCTTCATGGCCATGGGGTTTATATCCATGTTCCTCTTCGCCGGATACCTGGCCAGAAACAAAAAAGGGTTGGCCCACCACCGGATGATCCTGGCCTCCATGGTGATGATGGTTTTATATCTGGCCTACTACGCCCAGGTGCGCTACATGGGGCTGGCCAGTTTGTCGGACCAGATGAAATATATGGGCGGATCCGATTTCTACAACACAGTCCTACACCCCCTGCTGATGGCTCATTTGGTTGTGGTCTCCATCTCTCTCTATTTATCGGTCTATATGGTGATAAACGGATTTATGGCCAGGTTCCCTCTGGATGATGGATCCTTGACCCTGAAAACCGGTTTCGCCAAACCATCCAAGGTTCTTTGGGGAATTGGGCTGGCCTGGTTTGCTTTCCTGGTGTGGATGACCACCCTTTCCGGCAGACTCAGCTCATCCCACACCGTCATCTTCCTTGTTCTGGGGTTCGGCGTCCCTGCGGGGGTTGCGTTGCTGATTCACTTCGCTCTGCCCAAAGCGGACAGGCGCCACCGTATCGTGGGCAGAGTATGCCTGATGTTCTTCGGCTTGATGCTGGCCACCACCACCACCACCTATTACCTGCTCTATATCGCAAAGTATTAGGTCCGAGTTGGCCAAAGCTCAGACAGGCAGTTTCTGTCCGCCGGAGAAAAGAGCGTGTATCGCTTTCAGGAAGGCGCTTTGCTTCTGGGCGTTGGACATGAAGGGGGCGCGAGAAATCTCCACCTGAATCCAGGGGGTTCCCCCGGAATGCCGCTTGATAATATGCCCTCCCCGGAAGGGATGGTTGACGGATACCTTTTCGCCGAAACTTGTTTTGAAAAGGTCCGCCACCTTCCGCAGTAGCTCCTCCGAACATGTATTGCCCGCGTTGCTCAAGCAGACATGGGGTCTTTCCTGGCCATGGTCCGGCCCCACCGGCGGGCCAAACGCCGCCATCGTATGGCAATCGAGGCATAGTTTTGCTTTCGACTTCAGTTTCTCCAGATTGGCATGATACGGTTCGTAATATCGGTCAAGAAGGATACGGACAACTTCTTCTGGCAGCTTTTCTTTATAGACCGGAACTCCCCAGCAGGTATGTGTCTTCACCACTCCATCCTGGGTCATGTCGTCAAAAGCCCGGTTTAGGTCGACAAAAGCCCTGGCGATTTTCGTGCTCACAAAAATATCAACCTCGTTTTCAATGTCGTAAATTTCCGATGCCCCCTCGTCGCCATCTTCGATGATCTCTTTTTCCGTAAGGATGTGGAATGGCACAACCTCCGGAGGAACAGCCAGCCCGCCATGGGGGAGTGAAATCAAAACCGGCAGGGTCATATTCGCGGCCCCTTGGCGGAGCCATCCCTGCGAGGATCGGCCACTCCAACGAATTCTTTTCCCTGGCGACAGACCATCTGGACGCATCCGAGGTAGAATGAATATGGGTCACGGACATCGATTTGATACCCGTTCCCCTCCAGAATGCTCATAATGTCATCCCTCATCCTGGTTCCCTCCAGCGACACCTTTCCATCGATGGAACAGTGCAGACGAGGGGCGGAGACAGCTTCGAGGGGTGAATGCTTGCGGAGCCGGAGAAGGGTCTGCAAAATCGATGAAGTTATCCTTTCGCTTCCAGGCGATCCAATGGCGGCCCATGGTTTTCTGCCCACGAAAACTATGGTGGGGGCGACACTGGCCCACGGCACGGCATTCGGCCTTAAATAATATGGATGGTTGATATCCTCATGTTCAAAAGCGCTCATGTAGTTGTTATACAGAAACCCAAGCTCCGGGGCCGCAGCACAGGAACCATACACCCGCTCGATCGACTGGGTGAGGGCGACAACGTTGCCGAAGCGATCCATGACGGAAAGATGGGTGGTCTCGCCCCGGCCTTCTATTTCCGCGGTGATCCTCTTCCCCACTTTGCCGGCGTAGTCAAGGCTGAGCATTCTGCTGTTTTGCACCTGGGGGAAAAAGTTGGGATCCCGAGGCCGGTCCTGCCGGTCTATATTCGCCTGCTGGATCACTTTTGCGATGGCCAGAGCCCCTTCCGGAGTATCCAGATCATGAAAGCGCGCTGGCAGACTTTTGAAAATATTGAGCATTTCCACCAGCACCCGTCCCGCCCCCGGAGGGGGGAATGAAAGGATGCGCCACTCCTCGAAGCGGCCGGAAATCGGCTTTCTTTCTATCGGGTGGGGGATCTGCGCCAAATCATCCTGGCGAATCAGCCCTCCGTTGGCTTCCATATCCTCATGGATTGCTTTAGCGATTTTTCCGCGATAGAAATCCTTGACGCCGCTTTTCGCCAACCGGCGCATTGTTTCGGCCAGCACCGGCTGTTTGAAGATCGACCCGACAGGATATGGAGAAACCCCCTTTTTAAGAAACAGGTTCGCGGCGGAACCGTTCTTTAGCTTTTTCAATTCACGTCGGGTCAGCTGGTTATTCAACTCGGAAACCTCAAAACCGTTTTCCGCCAGCCTGATGGCCGGGCCAAGGGCGCTGCTGATCTTCTTTGTCCCAAATCGCCGGAGAGTGTAATCCAGGACAGCCGGAGTGCTGGGCACGGTGGAAGCCCGGCGCCCTGTCAGCAGTTCTTTTTTCTGGAAAACGCCGGGCACGATACGGTTGGGCGCCCGGGACGACCCGTCCAGGGCGATGGTTTTCCTCAGATCCGCAATGTAAAGGGTCATCATGGTTTGTCCGCCAAGCCCGGAAGCGTATGGCTCGCATACTCCCAGAGCAAACGCCGCCGCCACGGCCGCGTCTATGGCGTTGCCCCCCTCTTCCAGCATTTCCACCCCTGCTTCCGTGGCTTTGGAATGGGCGGTGGAAACCATCCCCAGCCTGGAAACCGAAAATCTCTGGGGTTTGGCTATTCGATGGCTGGAAGGATCCAGGGTTTCAGTATCCAGTATCATATGGCGCTTTTCCGACATATTACTATTTTCTGTTTATCTGTCTGGCCAGATATTCGGCCAGCAACAAGGTTCTCTGGACCAGGCTTATCCGGTGGACAGCTTCCTGCGACGTGTACAGGTCTGTGGCTACGGGACCTATGCCGCATAAAACTTGCGCGTCCTTTGGGGCCAATCCTGCCACCGATGGCCACAAGGAGGACTCCGATTCCAGAGGGATGTCCCACTTGGCTGCGATCGTCTCCATCTCCCTGACAAGCTGTTGCGACTTGCGGGTTTTTGCCATGGGAGGCCTGTCGGACGCCAGAACAAGCTCCCAGCGCAACCCTTTTTTGCCCAGGATATCCCGCATCTCCTTCTCCAGCTTGTCGGCCACTTTCGTTGTGGGATAAGTTACCAAAAAACTGGCGATGACTTTGTGGGGAGTCAGCATCGGCATGGCCTGGGTGGAGACTTCCACAGCCGAGACCGCTATCCGGTCTTTCCGCGAAGAGATGCTGGCAAATTTCTCCATCTTTGAAAAGAACCAGTGCAAGACTTCAGGCTGCTTGAGCACCTGCCCCAGCCGTCTTGGCTTTCCTTCCACAGAAAGCCGGTAATTTCGTTGCCCCCTGCGCTGGGTGATGATCCTGCCTGGCACATTGCCGGGACGAAGCACAATGATGGTCTTTGCCTTGGCCATGGCTTTTGCGATAGTTTTTGCGCTGTATCTGCAATCCAACCCCTCATCGGAATAATATAGAACCCCCAAGGGAAGCTTTCTCAACAGACGATGGGCCCGCAGCGACCGCAGGGCGAATTCCATCATCACCATTGGCGCCCGGGATGTGCCCACCCCTTCCCCATATATCCACTCCGGATCCTTCCTGAACACCGGACCTGAAATGAAAGGATTCAGCGGCACATCCATATGGCCGACGAGCAATATTCCTTCGTCACACCCTTTCACTGTCTCCCACAGCCAGGTGGAGCGCTCATCACAGAACTCTTTGTTGGCTTTCATCCCCATCTGCGCGAATAATTTTCCCAGCTCCTCTATGGCGCTGTTTTGGGCCATGGCGTCGGTGGTTCTGCTGCTGATACTGGTCCACTCCTCCAGCCGCTTTTCGATATTATCCCTTCTCCCCATCAGATAGTTGACGGCTAGCTCATCGGGGGATTTGTGGGCAGGAACCGCCGGAGGAGGAGTGGGGGTGCCAAAATATCTGGCGCTCGCCTCCTGCACCAGTCGATTGATCAATGCGGCGAAATCCATTCCCAGATATAACGCCCCTTCTATATATGAGCCATGCTCGCCAAGACTGGGAAGCGAGTTGACCTCCAGAATGTAGATGTTTTCGTCTTTATCGAGCCGCATATCCACCCTGGCGCAGTCATAGCATCCGAGGGCGGAGAAGGTTCTGAGCGCCAGATCCTGCGCCCGGGCTATGGTTTCCTTTTTCAGGTCCGGCGGACAGACAAGCTTTATGTCCCGGCCCGACTTTCGAGTCTTGTCCTCGTGGGTGTAAATGTTCGGCCCCTCCCCTCCAAAGCGAAGCTCCACAGGGACGAACACCTCCGCGTCCACGTTGCCCAGGATACCCACGTTTATTTCCCGGCCATCAATATATTGCTCCACCAGGACGGCCTGATTGTATTCCTTGAAAATGACATCCGCCGCCTCCCGCAGCTCCGCGTCGTTTTCAACAATCCTGATCCCAAAGGAAACCGCCTCGTTTTTCGGTTTAACGATGAGCGGAAACTCCATATCCAGCGGCTCGAAGCCTGGCCCGTTTATAACCGCAAAATCGGGAGTGGGGATGTCGTGCTGTTTGAGGATCATTTTGGCGACCACTTTATCCAGGCAAAGGGAATGGGCCAGCGGCCCGGAGCCGACATATGGCACCCCCACCATCTCCAGGATTCCTGGCACATGAGTGTATCGCGCCTGTCCCTGGATGCCGTATGACAAGTTGAACACCATGCCGGGAGTCTCCCCCTTCATGGTTTTCGGCATGAATTTTTCCAGGTTGTCGATCAGTTCCTTGTCCCCTTCCAGGGCTATGGCCTGGTGTCCCCCTTTTTTAAGGGCGTTCAGGATCCGGTCTATCGCCTTTTTGCCATACTTCTCCTTGTTTGGTTGCCCAAACAGGTTTATGACGTTTTGACTCTCCCTGTTGTATACGACAGCTATTTTCATAAATATCCAAAAAGATCCGCTATATTCTGTTTTTCGTCATGCAGTCATCCCTATCCCAGGGCAGGTCGTGTTGTCCTCTATCCACTAATTTAACAGACAAGATTGCCATCAATATACAGAGTATCAGAAGAGGTTGATTATTGCTCATGCTTCAAGGAAAACAGCCCCCTTTTGTTGGTCTGGAAACCTGTTTTCTGGGGACGTCTTCTTTCTGGGAAATCAGGCTATGTTCCAAGGAATGGCATGCAAGGATCGCTGATGGGAATGGCTTCCCGGCTCCGGCTTCAGGAAGTTATTGTAAAAGAATTTCGTCTTAAATCCTGAATAACCTTTTCCTTGATACAAACACATATCACGCTATATTTATAGACTATGCTATAATTTTCCAATACATAGCGCTATACACTTCAGTATCGGATTTATTTTCAACAGGTTATATATAATAAATTGTCTGTATACAATATAGTTTCATATCAC
>JAOUPQ010000245.1 GCA_029879765.1 Nitrospinota bacterium
ATGCTGGATACCGGATTGCCCGGCAGACCGAAGAGGTATCGGCCTTTTTCCGAAACGGCGAAAAGGGTCGGCTTGCCAGGCTTCACTCTGATCTTGTGAAACAAAATTCTATATCCAAGTTTTTTAGCTATTTCCGGGACGAAATCCCTGTCCCCGGCGGAAACACCGCCAGAAATTATCAGAAAGTCATGCTCCATGCCCAGGCGTATTTTCTCCTCCAGGGATGCTGGGCTGTCTCCGGCGGCGCCCAGGTTTGTGGCGGTTATCCCCATGGCAGCGGCCATGGCCATGATCGTAGGACCGTTGCTGTTTCGAATTTGTCCCTGGATGGGTGTCCGGGAAGGGTGGACCAGTTCGTCTCCCGTGGCCAAAGCCGCCAGGGTGGGGCGGCGAAAGATGTGGCAAGGCTCCGCCCCCACTGACGCAAGAAGAGCCACTTCCGCCGGACGAATTACCGATCCGCCTGCCATGGCCACGTCACCCGATCGCATATCCTCGCCCCTGGGGGAGAAGTTGCTCCCCGGGGCCGCCTGGCCGATGATCTGGGCAACCTGCCCCACATGGACGAATCCCCCGGTCTTCTCCACAGGAACGACGGCGTCCGCCCCGTCCGGCATGGGGGCGCCTGTCATTATTTTGGAGACTTTCCCTCTGGAAAGGGGGATCGCAGGGTAATGACCCGCCGGAATGTCCTCCACCACTTCATAATCCCCGGGCCCGTCCGCGCTGATGACCGCATATCCATCCATGGTGGCGCGATGGAAAGGTGGAAAATCCATATCGGCCAGCGCATCGCGGGCCAGGACTCCTCCCAGGGCGTCACAAAGCAGCGCTTCTTCTACGCAGTCCGTGGGGTGGACAGAGTCCAAAATAACCTCCAGGGCCTGCGCCACAGTGATCATCGCAAAACCGGCAGAGAACAATGGGAAGAATAAAACATAGCCCTATAAGGAGAAAAGCCAAAAGGGCCAGCGGATGGGAAAGGTTACCCCGCGGAAAACCCAGAACCTTTCCCGGTCCGTCCATGGCCCCTGAGGCTAATTGAACCTGATCATTTTCCTAATCAATGCTAACATAGTTCGCCAGGGGTTTTGTAGATTCCCGGCGGATTATTACCGGGCAGGACAAATGTCGCTCCGGGCCACGATCCAGAATAGGATAGCCATTTATTTGCACAATTCTTTTTCCATCAAGTTTGTGGCCTTGTATGGAAAAAGGATATAATCAAGGTTTTGCGAGGGAAGATGGAGAGCGCAAACTCCCCGGGGCCTGCTGTGGAGCTGGACCAGGTTGTCAAGAGGTTCGGGTATATGACAGCCGTGGACAAGATCAGCCTGACCCTGGAAAAAGGGGAGTTTTTGACCATATTTGGCCCCAATGGCGCCGGGAAGACCACCCTGATCCGGATCATGGCCGGGCTCACCGCCGCCACGTCCGGCAGCGCCAGGATCAATGGAAGGCCGGTGCAGGATCATGACGACGAAGCAAGACGGGACATCGGGCTGATCTCCCACCAGACATTTTCCTATGGCCAGCTTACCGCCATGGAGAACCTTCTCTTCTTTGCCCGGCTATATGGCGTGGAGGATCCTTCCGCCCGGTGCCAGGCGCTGCTGGAGGAGGTGGGGTTGTCCAAACGGTCCCACGAGCCTGTGCGCTCTTTCAGCCGTGGAATGGTCCAGCGTCTGTCCATAGCCAGATCCCTGGTGCACGATCCCTCCATCCTGTTGCTGGATGAGCCGTTCACCGGACTGGATCAACATGCGGCGGAGACTTTGAAACGCCAGTTGAGACGTTTAAAGGATGAGCGGCGAACCCTGGTGATGATCACGCACAACCTGGAGCAGGGGGTGGCCCTGGGCACTCGGGTGGTCCTGCAGGTGGCGGGCAAAATCATCCTGGATCAACCGGCCTCAACTATAGATGTGAAGGAATTCGGCCAGGTATATTTCAACAAAGTAGGGCAGGCGCATTATTGATATGGGATTTTTTCAATCGGCGCTGATAATAGCGAAAAAAGATCTGGCCCTGGAGCTGCGGGGGAAGGAGATAGTCACCACCAGTGTGTTCTTCGCCATACTGACTATCCTCATGTTCGGCTTCGCCTTCGACATGGCCCAGGCGGACGGGCGCCATTTCGCCGCCGGGGGATTGTGGGTCGCCATCCTTTTTTCCGGCGCCCTGACCATGAACCGCTCATTTCTCTATGAAAAGGAGAACGACTGTCTTTCGGCCATCCTGCTGGCGCCTCTGGACAGAAGCTCGATATATTTCGGCAAGATGGGGGCCAATTTCGCCCTGATGCTGGTGGCTGAAGCGTTCATTGTGCCGGTCTCCACGGTGATATTCAACGTGAACATTATGGAGCGCTTCCTTCCCCAGCTGGCGGTTCTTCTTCTGGGAACCCTGGGCTTTATCTCCGTGGGGACGCTGGTGGCGGCCATGAGCGTGAACCTGCGGGCGCGGGAGATGCTGGGCCCCTTGTTGACGCTGCCGGTGGTGGCGCCTGCGCTGATAGCCTCGGTGGAGATATCCTCAGGCTTGATCGGCGGCGAGGGGATGGAGCAACTTATGGTGTGGTACAAGATCCTGGTGGCGTTTGACCTGGTATACCTGGTGGCGCCATGGCTTGTGTTCGAAAAGCTGGTGGAACAGTAAGGCTGATCCATTCACTAAGTGGATGGGTTCGCCAGACTCCTCCTCTTTATGTAATCAGTCGGGAGTGTTCGATCTTTGTGCAGCGATCCTGGACGACGGTTATTCCCGCTTTCCTGATCTGCGCCGCCGCCTCGTTGTTCACTATTCCAAGCTGCAGCCAGGCGCATTCAGGCTTTTTGGCCACGATCTCCTCCACTAACTCGCCGATAGTGTCCGGCTTGCGGAAAATATCCACAATATCCACCGGGCCGGGAACCTCGTTCAGGGAAGGATAACATGGGAGGCCTTCCCACTGCTGCAACAGGGGGTTCACCGGCACGATCTCGTAGCCGTGACTTTGCAGATAATGGGCCACATCCAGCGAGGCGC
Source organism: Nitrospinota bacterium (assembly GCA_029879765.1). GTDB lineage: Bacteria > Nitrospinota_A > UBA7883 > UBA7883 > UBA7883 > JAOUMU01. Next base: position 3,028 of record JAOUPQ010000245.1, read on the forward strand.
GGCCTGGCTTGGCGGAGATTCCTATGACGGCGATCCGCCTGGCTTTGCCCAGAAGGCGGGCGATTACTGCATCATCCGGGTTGCTATCCGGCGCCGGCGGCCTTTTGGAAATATCGCAAGCCTCAACCATGGCCTATTCTCTCCATCACTCAGGTTTGGCGTTTTTCTTCAGAAAGTTCATAAGCTTGTCGGACACATGTTCCGGCACCGGGGCAGGCTCCCTCCCGGCTTTGTTGAACAACTCCACGGTTTTGCGCATGGTGTTTACAAAAGCGATGCAAGGCTCACAGTCATGGATGTGGTTTTCAATCTCCTTGCATATATCCGGATCAAGCTCCTTATCCAGGTAATCGCTTATCTTTTCCAGTATATCTGTACATTTCATTTCAAGTTCTACTTCTTGTTAATTTCGCGCTCTTCGAAATAGTGCGACAAAAGGTCTCGCATGGCCAGTCGCGCCCGATGCAGGCGCGATTTCACCGCCGCCACGCTCATTCCCAGCGTCTGGCTGATTTCCTGGTTGGAAAAGCCTTCCACGTCCTTTAGCAGCAGCACTATTCTTTTATCTTCCGGCAGCCGAGCTATAGCCTTGTCCAAATATTCACGGGTCTCACTTTCCATCCTCTGGTCCGATGGATTCTGCGACCAGTCCATTATCTCTCTGGGCAACTCCGATCCGTTGATTTCCACCGGCTTATCCAGGGAAATCAGATCCATCTTCTTGTTCTTGCGCAACCGCATCAGGCAGTTGTTGGTGGCGATTTTCAACAGCCACGTCAAGAACAACGCGTCTCCACGAAAAGAACTCAACCCTTTGAAAGCGTGCAGGAAAGTCTCCTGAAGGATATCCTCCGCGTCCTCCTGTCGGTTCAGAAACTTCATGGCATGGTAAAAAACCCTGGCCTGATGTTTCTTGACCAATTGCTCAAAGGCCGCAAAATCCCCGGCCAAGGCCCGCTCCACCAGAGGAGTGTCCCTGTCTTCGCCATCCCTTTCGCTGCTGTTAAGCCCTTTTTCCGCTTTTTCCATTATAAAGATGCCATATTAACGGAAACGGTTCCGTTTTGATAACCTGTGACTATGCTAGCAGAATCGGCGGCTGGAATTTAGGAAAAGCGGTCCATAGAGCTTTCATTCCCACCCAGCGGGCTACATGGCCCCAGGCTCCTCTTCCACCCTGCCGGTCAGACGCCCGGCTATTATCCTCGCCGCCCGATCCGACGCTCCCGGCGCCCCAAGAGAGGAAGCGACCCTGGCCAGCTCCTGGCGCATCGCATCCCCCTTTTCCGGATTCTGCAGATATTGCAGCGCTGTCCGCGCAATTGACGACGCCGAAACATCGTTCTGCAGAAGCTCCGGAACGATCTGCCTCCCCGCCAGGATATTAGGCAGCCCGGCCCATTGCAGATGGGACAGCGCCCGGGCCAGGTAATAGGAGAAGAAATCCGCCTTGTACACGATCATCATCGGCGTTTGCGCCAGCGCCGCCTGCAGTGTCGATGTTCCAGATTTGCAG
>JAOUPQ010000246.1 GCA_029879765.1 Nitrospinota bacterium
AGCTGGCAATGGCTGCCGGGCGGCTGCACGAGCTGCAGATATATATAGACGACACGGCGGGGGCCACCGTGATGGAAATGCGGGGGAAGGCCCGGCGGCTGCAGGCGGAAAAGGGACGGCTGGACCTGGTGGTGGTGGACTATCTGCAATTGATGAGCAGCCCAGGCAAGACGGAGAGCCGGGTGCAGGAGATATCCACAATCACACGGCAATTAAAGGGCCTTGCAAAGGAGCTTAACTGCCCTGTTATCGCCGTTTCGCAATTGAGCCGGAAAACAGAAGAGAGGCAGGGGGCGGCGCGGCGGCCGGTGCTCAGCGACCTGCGGGAGAGTGGATCGATAGAGCAGGACGCGGATCTGGTGCTGTTTGTCTATCGCGAGGAGTACTACCAGAGGGACAACCCGAACGTGCAGGGGATGGCGGAGATCATCATAGGGAAGCAGCGCAACGGCCCCCTGGGAACGGTGAAGCTGGCGTTCCTGAAAGACTATACCAGATTCGAGGATATGGCGAATCACCCCCACCCGTCCTCCCCCGTCCAGGGGGAGGCGCATGGAGGAGCGGCATGAGCGGGCTGTATTACAAGGATGACAAAGGGGGACAGTATTTTGTTGGGACGTCGGACCGGGGATGGACGTTCTTCCATCGGCCAAAAGCAGGCCGCCCCGTGAGGTATGGCGCTAAGCCGTGGGCGAACAAAGAGGAAGCTGTGGCGCGGCTGAAAGAGTTCGCCAGATTACACAAGCTCACACAGATTGATCGGCTGGAGATATGAAGAGCAAACACCCCCACCCGACCTCCCCCGTCCAGGGGGAGGAGTATAGGTCCGCCAGGGAACTGGCCGGGCTGCCGGGGATGCCGGGGACGGAGAGGCATGTGCGTCGGGTGGCCGCTTCGCGGGGGTGGATATCGAGAGCGAGAGCAAAAGGAAAAGGGCTGGAATACTCGGCGGCGTCACTGCCAGCAATCACACGGGCGGCGCTGGCCCGGCAGGGCCAACCTGAATCTTCATTTTCCGAAAATCAGGATTCGCCCGGGGGTGAGGAGAGCCGCAGCTTGGGGCGGTGGGCCGCATATGACCGGCGGCCGGACACGATAAAGCAGGCCGCGCAACAGAGGTTGGGAATAATTTTGCGAGCGCATGAACTGGCCACGGGAGAGATGAAAAAAGCGGACGCGGTGAAGCAGGCGGCGAGTGAAGCTGGCGTTAGCGCCAGCGCCGTGTGGGAGTGGATGAAAAGAATCAAAACCCTGGACCGGCAGGACTGGCTGGCGGCCCTGGCGCCGGAATACTCGGGCGGGGGGCGGCAGGCGGCGTGTGACGTGGAGGCGTGGGACTTTTTCTACGCCGACTACATGCGGCCGGAACAGCCCACGGCGGCGGGATGTTATGAGCGGTTAATGTATGCGGCGGCGGAAAACGAATGGCGTGTGCCCAGCCTGGCCACGTTGCTGCGCCGCCTGCGGGCGGAGGCTGGCCCGGCGGTTATTACGCTGGAGCGGGTGGGGATTGAAGCGCTGGAGAAAATGTATCCGGCCCAGGAGCGGGACAAGACCATGCTTCATGCAATGGAAACGGTGAACGCCGACGGGCACAGATTTGATGTATTCGTTAAATGGCCAGATGGATCCATCATCCGCCCAACGATGGTGGCCTGGCAGGATATCTATAGCGGAATGATGCTCAGCCACCGCGTGGGGAAGACGGAGAACGTGGAGCAGGTGCGCTTAAGCTGCGGCGACATGATCGACAAGTACGGCATGCCATCCCACGCGTACCTGGACAACGGCCGGGGATTCGCCAGCAAGTGGATGACGGGCAGAATGAGCAACCGGTTTCGGTTCAAGATCAAACCGGAAGAGCCGGAAGGGATCCTGACGGCGATGGGGGTGGAGGTCCACTGGACCACGCCATATCACGGGCAGGCCAAGCCGATCGAGAGGACGTTTTTGGATCTGTGTGACCGGGTAAGCAAACACCCTGCTTTCAGCGGGGCGTACACCGGCAACAAACCCACCGCCAAACCCTCCAACTATGGATCCAAAGCGATCCCCCTGGAAGACTTTCTGCGAGTGCTGGAGCAGGAGATCATCCGGCATAACCAGCGGGGGGGCAGGCGCAGCAAGGTGTGCGCAGGGCGATCGTTCCAGCAGGCGTTTACTGAGTCATATGAAAAGGCCCCGATCCGCAAGGCGACCAGGGATCAGCGCCGCCTGTGGCTACTGGCGGCGGATGGGATGCTGGCGGCGCGGCTGGACGGGGCTATCCGGTTGCACGGCAACCGGTACTGGACTGGCGACATGGTGCGGCTGGCGGGCAAAAGAGTGACTGTCCGGTTTGATCCGGATAACTTGCGCTCCGGGATCCACGTATATACGCAAAAAGGGGAGTATCTGCTGCATGCGCCATGCATCCTTGCCTCGGGTTTTATGGATACAACAGCGGCGAAGGAACATCAGCGCGCACGCCGAAGATTTGTGAATGCGCACAAGGAGGCGGCGGCGGCGGGAAAGAGGATGAGCGCAATAGAAGTGGCGGGGCGGATACCGGAGGCGGCCCAGGCTCCTCTCCCGGAGGCCAGGGTTGTCGCGCCGGTATTCGTCCCGCTCAAAAAAGCCGTGCCTGATGTTGACATGGATTATGAAGTGGAGCGGGAGAGAAAAACAGTGGCCAGGACAGAGGCCATATTCAAGCTCCTCGGCGGCGGCCGGGGTGGCGGCAATAACTTTTTTACGGAGGATTGATCATGGGCGAAACTGCATTAAAAATGGCGCCGGAGACCCCGGCGGCGGAGGACAACACCCTGCGGGGCAAGGTGCGAGCGGCGATGCAAAGCAGGGGTTTGAGCCAGAAACAAATCGGGCAAAAAACCGGATACAACGCCAGCGCTATCAGCGCCTGGCTGTCGGCCAAATACGCGGGGAACAACGAGGAGATTGAAAACGCCATCCGTCAATGGCTGGAGAGGGACCTGGCCACGGTGGGGCGATTACTCAGCGAGAGGACGATGGAGTGGATCCGCACTCCCACCGCCAATTCGATTATCGGGAACCTGGGCATTGCGCACAGGGCCGGGATGATGATGATCGCCTATGGCGGCGCGGGGATGGGAAAAACGATTACATGTAAACAATACGCCGAGGAAAATCGACAGGCATGGCTGGCGCCGATGAGCCAGACCTCCGCCGGGATGATCGGGGCTTTAAACAGGATCGCCCATGCGCTGCGCATGAACGTCGTCAAGATGCGGGTGGACCAGCTGGAGGATGTGATTGTGGAGCGGCTGACAGGAACCGGAGGGCTGCTGATAATTGACGAGGCCCAGGCGCTGAGCTGGCGGGCGCTGGAGTCGATTCGCTCCATCTATGACAGGACGGGGGTGGGGGTGGCCCTGCTGGGAAATCATATTGTTTATTCCAACATCACCGGCGGGGGGCGCAAGGACGCAGCCTTTGCCCAATATTTTTCCCGGCTGCGGATTCGCATAGCGCTGGAGCATCCGTTGCGGGGGGACGTTACGGCAGTGGCGAGGGCGCTGGATGTGCGGGGAGAGGCGGAGATGGACTATCTCTATAAACAGGGTCAGCGGCCGGGGGCGATGCGCGAGGTGGTGGCCACAATCCTGCATGCGAGGGAGATCGCCGCAGGGGAGGGAAAACAGGTTCCTTCGTTATCACACTTTAAAGCCACTGTGGCTTTGCGGGGATGGGAAGAATGAAAGCAAACAAGATCGAATACAGGTCGCAGCCGCTGTGGGGGCTTACCCTGACCGCGGAAGGGGGAGGACTGACAAAGATTATGCAGACCCACGGAATAAAGGCTCTGCAGCGCCGGGGGCTGTGGGGGTTGCTGGTGACGGAACGGGGGGAAGGCCCTGATGTCAGGGGCGGGGTTATATTTCTGGGGAAAAACTGATGATCGTAACGAAGGCGGACGTGGTGGGGCTGATACAAAGAACCCCCCATAACAGATGGTATCTGCTGGCGGCAGGCTCGCCGCTGGTGGGGATACAGGGGATGGTGTGGCGGGGTTTTGCGGCGCATGCGGTTATCGATGTGGATAAAAAAATGGTGTCTATAAAGGGGTTTTTCAACATCAATTAAAGGGAATCAAAATGACTATCAGAGAAAGATTCGCATTACTGCTGGTGGGCCTTGCGCTGGCCACGCTAACCGCATGCGCCACGCTGCAGCCGATCGCCGACAGTTTGGCCATGAAGGAAAGGGAGTGTAAAGAGGCGGGGGGGGCATACGTGCTGGACAAGGGATGTGTGATGCCAGACGAACCCACTGTGTCGGAGCCACCAACCGAACCACCAGTGGTTGAGCCGCCTATTGTGGAGCCCCCGGTGGTGGAACCGCCCAGGGAGGGGGAACGCCGATTTGGTCCTTATGGTGAGCATCAATTTTACACGTTCGATCACAGCAACACACCGGGGGGAAAGGTAGCTTTCTGGATCAGCGGGCTGGCGGCGGGCGCCGCGCCACATGACACCGAGGGATTTATATTCATGGCGATGGGGCGGCACCACCGGGGCGAG
>JAOUPQ010000247.1 GCA_029879765.1 Nitrospinota bacterium
GGAGAGATGCTTGTATGTCTGGGTGACCGTTTTCTCTCGCTCGATGTCCACTCCCATGATGGAGACCCCCGCCGAGTTCTGCTGGTGGGCCACCAGCCCGAAGCCGAACAGCCGGGGGGAAGAGAAAAATCCACCAGCGTCCAGGCCCGCCAGAATCTCCTCATATTTATCGATCCTGGTGTAAAGATCCGGATCGCTGCGATACCCTTGCTTGTGTATCTGCGCGTCCCCCAGGTTCATCAGGATCAGGTTTCTTTCGATAGCTTCCAGCATTCCCGACATCAACGAGGTGTAGAAGATCATGATGGCCCCGGCCAGGGCCATGGCCCCCATGGTGGTGACCGCGCGCAGCTTGCGCCGCCATATGTTGCGATACGCCAGGGGGAGGATCCAGGGCAGGCCGAGGACCAGGCTCCAGATCTCCGCTGGGAGGCTTGCCAGACCATGGAAGAGCCTGACGATCACCGCCGCTATCATTGTGGCGATTCGTTTTAAAAGCTGGTCTGGCGCATCGGAGGTCGGGATGGGAGGGGGTGACGAGCCCCGTTCGCTATTGGATGGCTTTTTCATTGCCGCCTGTCATCTGCTTCTCTTTAGCGATGAAATGGAAAAAAGGCTATCGTCCAGGGGGATATCGAATTCTATCTCGTGATACACCACTTCCGTGAATTCATCCGGCTTGTCCTCCGGGATCACCCGCAACGTGGCGGGGAACTTGCGCCCGCCCATGGTCTTGATGTTGGAGTAGACCATGGTGCGCATCTTTTCCATCTCCTCGTCGTAATACACGGCGTTCAACGGTACAAGATCGTCCTGGCGCACAAGGATGGTTATCTTCCCCCACACCACCGGCGCGTCCGGCTTCGGGATCAACTCGAATTCATACAGCGATTGGCCGTCCTTCGTCCCGTCGAAGGTGATGGCCGCGTCGTAATCGTCGGACATGCGCGATTCCTTCACCAAATCGTCGTTGGTGAAGTGGCTCCCCATCCAAGAGCCCATCATCATCCCGGAGGTGAGGCGGATGGTGCGGTCGGTCTTGGGCAGGTATGTGTATATGCTGGTTCCGCTTTTCAAGGTGGCGGTTCCCTTTTCCTTCACCGGCTCCCTTATTATCACCAGCGACAGATCCTTCCCCTTGCTCCATGCCTCCAGGGAAAGCTTCCGCTGATATCGCGACGTCTTGACTTCCATGGAGAACACGCCGCGGGAGGAGTCTCCCCTCCACATGTCGTCCACCTGCTCCAGGATCCGGGTGGCTTTTTCCCGGGGTGTTTCGGCCAGCGCAAGGGATGGCAGCATGACGGCCAGCAGAAAGACAATCCCCACCGCGCCTCGGGCGGCGACGTGACTTGAAAACGACATCGGATCCTCCCTTTTTGCTACATTATATACGCGCGTCCCCGTCATTGGTAGCCCCAATGCCCTGTGGACAGGCGTCCCGCGCAAATGCAGAGACGAGGAGCGCTTAATCTAGTATCATGGTGGTGTGGAAACTGTTAACAACAAGAAGACAATTATGGATGGTAAAAAAAGGCAGGGTTTGCTGTCCGTTAACATCCTGAATGGGAGGGTATAAAGATGACTCTTTTCGGCTTCGGATTTTTAATGGCTTTTCTGGTGTTCATCGCCATGCTCATGATCAAATTCATCTATGAATTCGAAAGAGCGGTGGTTTTCCGGTTCGGAAAGCTGCACTCCGTCCGCCAGCCCGGCATCCGGTTTATCATCCCCGGCATCGAAACCCTGGTGCGCGTCTCCATCCGGGTGGTGGCGCTGGACATTCCCACCCAGGACATCATCACCCGCGACAACGTCTCCGTGAAAGTCAACGCCGTGGTCTACTACAGGGTGATGGACGCGGAAAAAGCGATCATCAAGGTGGAAGACTATTTCTACGCCACCGGCCAGCTGGCCCAGACCAGCCTGCGCTCCGTGCTGGGCCAGGTGGAGCTGGACGAGCTTTTGTCGGAGAGGGACAAGATAAACAGCGAGCTGCAGAAGATCCTGGATCTGCGCACCGACCCGTGGGGAATCAAGGTCGCCAACGTGGAGATAAAGCACGTGGACCTGCCCACCGACATGCAGCGGGCCATGGCCAAACAGGCCGAGGCGGAGCGCGAGAGGCGCGCCAAGGTCATAAACGCCGAGGGCGAATTCCAGGCCTCCACCCGGCTTTCGGAAGCGGCCGCCATCATGGAAAAGACCCCAGCGGCGCTGACCCTGCGATACCTGCAGACCATGCGGGAAATGAGCAACGAAAAGTCGACCACCATCATCGTCCCGCTTCCCATGGACTTCATCGAGCCATTCATGAAGACTCTGGGAATGCGAAAGGAAAAATAATCGCAAGGCGAACTATAACTCCACGGCCAGGGGGGGATCATCCCCCCCCGTGTCGGCTATGGGGCAGTGGGCCACCGCCCCCTTGAGCTGAATTGCCCCTCATGAACAGCGACAGACTCGAAACCATCAGAGCGACCCTCCTTCTCCGACAACAGGAACTGCAAGAGCAGGCCCGGGCCGGGGCGGAGGATGAAAAACCGGTGGAACTGGACCAGCAGAGGGTGGGGCGGCTCTCCCGCATGGACGCCATGCAAGCCCAGGCCATGTCGTCGGAAATAGGCCGCCGCCGGGAGGTGGAGCTGGCGCGGATCGGCTCCGCCCTGGGGAGGATCGACAGCGGCGACTATGGCTATTGCGTCAGGTGCGAAGAGGAAATCGGGGAAAAACGGCTGGAAATAGACCCTGCCGCGCCGTTGTGTGTGGACTGCGCCCAACGCTCGGAGAATCGGGGGAGGTAGGGGCGATTGCCATTGTTACTCATTTAACCAGGGACAATATAGATTGTTGCCTTGCATCGGAGCAAAGCGGCCCCATGTTCGAGTCAGGACCGGCCGTCGCCCCTCAAATCTTCCTTTTCCACTCCTCCAGTTTTTTCAGAGCGTCCATGGGGGTCATCTGGTTGATGTCGATCTTGCGCAGCTCCTCCTCGATTTCGGAAACATGCGCAGTGGCGAAAAGGTCGGTCTGGGGATCAATCCTCCCTTCCGCTTCCTTGGCCTTCAGTTTCGGGTGACCGGAGGAGTCCACCTCGTTGGCCTCCAGCTGGCTCAGGATCTCCCCGGCGCGGGTGATGACCTCCTTCGGCAGGCCCGCCAGCCGCGCCACCTGTATGCCGTAGCTTTTATCCGCCGGTTTGTCGATGATCTTGCGCAGGAAAATTATCTGCTCGTTCCACTCCCGCACCGCCACGGAGAGGTTGCGCACCCCCGGCAGGCTATCCGCCAGTTCGGAAAGCTCGTGGTAGTGGGTGGCGAACAGCGTCCGCGCCCCCACCTGGTGGATCCGTTCCGCCACCGCCCAGGCGATGGATATGCCGTCGAAGGTGGAGGTGCCCCGGCCGATCTCGTCCAGGATGATCAGGCTGCGGCCTGTGGCGTTGTTCAGGATCAGCGCCGTCTCGTTCATCTCCACCATGAAGGTGGACTGCCCCTTCTGCAAGTGGTCCTGGGCGCCCACCCGGGTGAATATCCGGTCCACCACCCCCACTTGGGCAAAGTCCGCCGGGACGAATGAGCCGACCTGGGCCAGCAGGGTGATCACCGCCACCTGGCGGATGTATGTGGATTTGCCCGCCATGTTGGGCCCGGTGACGATGCCCAGCCGGGCCGTGTCCATGTCCAGCAGGGTGTCGTTGGGGACGAATCGCTCCCCCAGCCCCGCCCGCTCCAAAACCGGATGGCGTCCGCCGAGGATCTTGATGGTGTCCCCGCCATCCACCACCGGCTTGCAGTATCCCCTGGCCGAGGCCACCGCGGCAAGGCCCGCCAGCGCGTCCAACTGGCCGATGATCCCCGCCATGGCCCTGGCCCTGGGGGCGGCCTGGGCGGCGGCCAGGCGCACCTTCTCGAAGATCTCCATCTCCAGGGTCATGGCCCGCTCCTCGGCGTGGAGTATCTTCTCCTCCAGCTCGTTGAGCCGGGGGGAGACGAACCGCTCCGCGTTCACCAGCGACTGTTTGCGCATCCAGTCCTCGGGGACCTGTTCGGAGTTGCGGCGGCTGACTTCGATGAAGTATCCATATATCTTGTTGTATTTCACCCGCAGGCCGGAGATGCCGCTTCGCTCCCGTTCCTCCTGTTCCAGCGCCAGCAGGGCGGCCCGGCTGTCGGACTGCACGCTCTTCAGCTCGTCGAGTCCTTCGTCGTAACCTTTCCGGATGGAGCCGCCATCCCTGGCCAGGGCGGGAGGCTCGTCGGCGATGGCCCTTTCCAGAAGATCGCACAGGGAGGCCATGTCGTCCCATTTCTCCGCCCACCCGGCGGCTAGCTCCGCGTCGATTTTCTCCACCTCCACCTTCAGCGAGGGGAGTGGCGCAAGGGCGTTTTTGAGCGCCAGAAGGTCCCGCGGCGAGCAGACGGGCATGGTGACCCTGCCGGAGATACGCTCCAGATCCCCCATTCCGGTCATCAGGGTTCTTATATTTTCCAGCAGGGCCGGTTCCTTGTCCCCCGTCAACGCCCCCACCACATC